>CAZMEG010000339.1:1968-2938 GCA_964565205.1 uncultured Cytophagia bacterium | reverse complement strand
ATTTTACATAGGTCCTCAAAAACAGTGGATGCTACGCGAATATAACCATCTTGACGACATATTAAAATTATTCAAAATTGATTTTCAGATGAAAGTCAGGGATATTTATCACCGGGTGTCTTTCTAAGACTAGAAACTATTTTTACTTCAAACTACTTGAAAAAACAATATTATTTTTGTACAATCATAACATGGATATACTCAAGACAAAAAAATATTTGACCCAGCGATATCAGCGCAGAAAAGAAGCCCTGGAAAAACAGCGTATTACTTTACTTAATAAACTTGAAACCAAGATAAACCATTTTGTACAGGAGTTTCCCACAGTGGAAAGGGTGATAATTTTCGGGTCTTTAATCAAGCCGGGTTACTTTAATGAATTTTCCGATGTAGATATTGCCGTAGAAAATCTACCTAATTCGAAATATTGGCAGGCTTTCGGCTGGTTCGAAAATTTGTTAGATATGGAAAATATTGATCTTGTTAGAATAGAAGAAGCCCGTCCCTCAATTTTAAAATATATTAAACAGGGAAAAATTATTTATGATAGGAAACCCGGAAAGCTATAAAATTCTTAAAGCAGAAATCCTGGACACTCTTGATAAAATTAAATTTTTAGAACAAAAGTTAAATAAATTTAATCCCGATAAAATTAACGAAAAAACCAGCGAAAATCAGCTTATATTGATAGGCTACTATTTATCTGGAATTTATTCTACCATTGAAGAAATTTTTTTAAAAGTTGCCAAAGAGTTTGAAAATAAAATAGAAGATCCAACTAAGTGGCATGCCGAAATTTTGAATAGAATGAGCATCGATATAGAAAATATAAGACCTGCTATAATTTCAAAAAAAACAAAAAATTTTTTAGATGAACTGCGAAAGTTTCGTCACACATTTAGATTTTCTTATGCATTTGAATTAGAATGGGAAAAATTACTTTTTGTTGTGAGTAAATGGAAGGAAGGCT
>CAZMEG010000339.1:0-1958 GCA_964565205.1 uncultured Cytophagia bacterium | reverse complement strand
GAGTTATTTTATAAAGATATTCAAGTTTTTATGAGATATTTAGATACTTTTTCATCCGATGTCTAAAGTTAATGTGAAAAGAGGAAAGTTCTATCTGGCCATTTCATGGTTGATTGCACGATTGTGGTGGAGCCTGGAAATGACCCGTCTCACCATCCTGCGAGTGAAGCCCAAAGCAATTATTAACCAGGTTGCTCATGATCAGTCATCGCTTCCCCCAAGTAAATGGGTATTGCAGGACAATAAATTATACTGTGTGGGTGTACACAAATCCAAGGCAAAATTAATCATAAAAGTAACTCCCGAAATTGAACTCAATTAACCATTTCCATGACTGAAGTTAAAGCCATTCTCTGTCCCAACTGTGGTAAATTGATCAGTGCCAATGCCGAACAGTGCATTCACTGCGGCATGAAGAATCCGGGTCTCTGGGGTATGGGTGGAATTTTTCGTCAAATGTTCTCCATTAGTTTTATCCCGGTGATTACGGCTATTTGTGTGATATTTTATGTCCTGAGCCTTTTAATCGATCCCTCCTCTATTTTTCAGATACACGGATTCCTGTCGTTTCTGTCGCCTTCCATGGCAGCCCTGGATCGATTGGGCATGACGGGAACTATTGCAATGGCACGAGGTCAGTGGTGGACTCTCATTACAGCCATTTATCTGCATGGGGGCATCCTGCACATTTTGTTTAATGTTTTGTGGATTCGTCAATTGGGGCCCGTGGTAGAAGAGTTTTATGGCGTGGCACGAACCTTTGCAATTTTTACCATTGCAGGTGTGGTGGGATTTCTTTTTTCCAATTATGCTTTCATCCTATCTCCCCGATTTGTGATTCCTTTCACGATTGGAGCTTCGGGCTCCATCTTTGGTTTGCTGGGAGCTCTGGTTTACTATGGAAAACAGCGTGGTGGAGCCTTTGGTATGGCTATTTATCGTCAAACCGGCCAGTGGGCTATTGTCCTCTTTGTGCTGGGCTTCCTGATGCCAGGTATCAACAATTTTGCCCACGCCGGTGGATTTATTGGTGGCTATCTGGCGGCTGCACTGCTGGGCTTTTCCGAAAAACAACCGGAACGCTTTTATCACCAGATTTTAGCTTTGTTTTTAATCGGTCTCACAGGATTATCATTTCTTATAGTATTTGTCACCTGGATTTTTTAATAATCAAATAAATCTTTCCAGAACGAAGGTTCTCCGCAAGTTTAATCGTGCAAATATTAATGGGTTAGAAATAGACATATTATTATTCAGGTAAGATGAGCAAAGGCACAAAACAATATCTGGCATATCGTTTTTTTAGCCGTGACACAGCGCCTACGTATGATCTTGTTGTCAATCTATTCACCTATGGGGCTGATCGGCACTGGAAAGGTAAAATATTGCAAAAAATTGATCATGCTAACATGATTCTTGACCTGGCCTGTGGCACTGGCATTTTGACCTTTTTGCTTGCCAGAAAATTCCCGAAAAGCACCGTAATTGGTGTAGATGTCACGCCCGAATACATTGCCCTCGCCAGAAAAAAACAAAAACAGTTCAGGGTTAAAAATATTCATTTCATCTGTGGACGGGCAGAAGAAATAGGCTTACAGACTCAATTTGATTGCATCACTTCCTCTTACATTCCCAAATATGTTCCGGCTGAGAATCTTTTAACCAATGTGACTCCCCTGTTAAAACCGTCCGGGAAGATTATTTTACATGATTTCACCTGTCCACCAAATCGATTCTTCCGCATTCTCTGGAATTTTCATATTGGGCTGATGAAAATACTGGGTTCTCCTTTCTTTCCAGCCTGGAAAATAGTTTTTCATGAGCTGGGCGATTTCATACGATCCACCCACTGGCTTAATGAATATCATTATTGTTTGAAAAATTATCAATTTAAAAACGTTACTATTGAATTTTTAACTGCTGGTTCCTCCGCAATCATTTCGGCACTTAAATAAGCC
>CAZMEG010000338.1:0-4637 GCA_964565205.1 uncultured Cytophagia bacterium | reverse complement strand
GTAAAGTCACCATGTAAATCAGAGACGGCAACAATTTTCATAATATCAATACTCCAACCTTCCTGTACTCCATGATTCCATTGTTTTGTGCAAAATTAAAATACTAAAGAGAAATTACCAATTATTCTTCATCCTCGAGTTGAGGGCGATGATACAATTTTTTTTGTATAAACAATTCTACAATGTCTGCATCCAGCTTACCTTTTTGTGCTTCCTGACGGAGAATTTCCAGTGTCTTTTCCAGCGGGAGTGCTCGCTTGTACGGGCGGTCTGGAGAACTTAGCGCATCATAGATATCGGCAATACACATGATACGGGCTTGAATAGGAATTTCGTCTCCCTTTAATCCTCGTGGATAGCCGCTACCATCCAGATATTCATGATGAGCGGCAGCATATTTGGGGATGTTTTGTAAATCACGAGTAAAGGGGATTTTGTTTAAAATGCTGAGCGTATGTTCCACATGGGATTGAATTTCTTTGTACTCGTTTTCAGTAAGATTACCTCGCACAATGGAAAGACTTTCATACTCTTGCGGGGTTAGAAAATAGCGTCTTTCACCTTTACTATTCGCGTAACTCCGTTCGGCAATCTGTTGTAAGCGCTTCCGATCATTTTCTGTTAAAAAACCCGGCTCATTGATCTTTTTAATGAACGCCAGCGATTCGTCAATCTCTTTAAGTTCACTTTGTAATTGCTGATCTAATTTTTCAAGTTCAACTTTTGAATTTTTGCCATTTAGAGCGATGCACAGTTTTTTTTCCAGATATTTATTTTTAACCCAGTTTTTTATGGTTTCAAACCTTTCTTCAATGGTCTTGATTTGATCAGAATTTAATTTTGTCACCTTTTCCAGAACACTTTCTCGCACTCCGATTTTGCCGATATCATGGAGCCAGGCCGCCATGCGCAGCTCTTCGATTTCTTCCGGACTGAAATATATTTTTCCAAGGCGACCTTCTTTTGCTTCATTAATAGCACGAGCGATTCGCACCGAATATTTAGCCACACGACCCGAATGCCCGGCCGTGTGCGGACTCCGGGCGTCAATAGCCTTGGCTGAATAGCGTACCAGTGAGCGAAACAAATTTTTGATCTCCTCGATTAGTTTAGCATTACGAATTGCCACGGCCGCCTGTGAAGCCAGAGACTGGATTAAAGTTTTATATTCTTCGTCAAAAGGAACCACATAACCCTGATCATCCAGAGAATTGATGAGTTGCAACACCCCGATGATTTCATCATGATGGTCACGCATGGGTACCACCAGCATGGATTTGGATCGATAGCCAGTTTTCTGGTCAAAAAGTCGGTTGAAACGATAAGCTACGGTGGGTGGAATTTGATATACATCGGGAATATTGAGCGTTTCACCGGTAATGGCAACATAACCGGCGATACTCTCTCGACTCAGGGGTAGGGTTGAGCTTTTAAAATAATGTTTGTGGTCTCCACGTTTTTCCAGAGATGCCGTCTGAGCAACTATGAAATTCAGTTTGTTATTTTCTATTATATAAAGACTACCACCATCCGCTCGCGTAAAGTTTCGGGCCTCTGTAACGATTAACTCCAACAGTTTGTTAAGATCGTGTTCACTGGATAAAGCGATGCCAATGGCGTTAAGTTTTCTAATTTTTTCTTCCAGATCCATTATCAACTATGCCGAAACTTGCATTAATATCATTTTAATTTTCTGACTAAAAATTGAAACGATGAGGATTCTGGAGAATTGGAGTACCGGATTACCGGATGATTGAAAAAACCGTTCCATTAATCCAGCAATCCATTACTCCTTTGACCCATGGTTAATCAATCAGTGGAAATCGAAATCTTCGTCCTCGTCTTCATCTTCATGAAGGGAGCTAAACATGGTATTGATCATGTCGCTGTATGAGGTTCTGGTGGCCAGCATATCCTTGCTCAGAATTGAATTTTGATGTAATCCATCCAGCAGAAATTCCATAGCTGCACCGATCTCGGCCGGATGTGCCTTTTCATCCAGTTCCATGTAGCGCAACACTGTATCTTTTAAGCCTTTTATTTTTTCCAGTTGTCTAAGATATTCAGCGGTGTTCATGTCATCGGAAAGATCCAGGGACTTGTTGTTTTTAAACCAGTTTACAATATGGTCATAAATGCGCTCCCCCTTTTTCATGGATTTGTACGGGTCAGGAAAATACTGCAAAAAAATTGCTTTGACAGCCTTACCAATGAGACCTAAGGCAACATTTATTTCTCCCTCCTGCTCCCCCTCGTAAACCAGCTCGATTTTACCGGTGATGGCAGGGATGGTTGCATAAAGATCACAAATGCGTGGGACCACCACTTCTTCATTGTGTAAAATGGCCCGGCGTTCGGCATTACTAATCAGATTTTCCAGGCAGGTAATGGTCATCCGAACACTTACACCAGATTTCTGATCGACAAATTCACTCTTTCGGGCTTCCACGGCAATTTGTTCGATGATCTCACGGAAAAATAAAGGTATGTGCACCTTACGGCCGGTATCGCGATTTTGCCAGGCTTCCTGAGCTGTGATACGCATACCATCGACCAGGGTTCTGGGATAGTGGGTCATAATCTGCGAACCAATCCGGTCTTTCAATGGGGTGATGATATTCCCCCGATTGGTGTAATCTTCGGGATTGGCTGAATACACGATTAAAATGTCCAGGGGAATGCGAATGGGAAAGCCCCGAATCTGGATGTCTTTCTCCTGCATGATATTAAACAAGCCCACCTGAATGCGTGGCTGCAGGTCCGGTAATTCGTTGATGGCAAAAATGCCTCGATTGGTGCGCGGGATGATCCCGAAATGGATGACTCCTTCATGGGCATAATGCAACTTCTTAGCCGCGGCCTTTATGGGGTCAATATCACCAATTAAATCGGCAATGGTGACATCCGGGGTAGCAAGTTTCTCTCCATAACGTTCTTCACGATGTATCCATTCAATCTCAACTTCATCGCCAAACTCCTTTACTTTGTCTGTACAGGCTTTACACACGGGCTTGTACGGATTGTCGTTGATCTCACATCCTTTGATGATGGGGATGTATTCGTCCAGCAAATTTACCAGGGAACGAAGAATTCGTGTTTTTGCCTGACCTCGCAAACCGAGCAAAATAAAGTCGTGTTTGGAAAGAATGGCGTTGCACAGGGCAGGGATCACCGTGTCGTCATACCCTATGATACCCGGAAAAATTGTTTCTTTATTTTTAAGTTTTACGATAAGATTTTTACGAATTTCATCTTTAACCGATAAGACTTTATATCCTGAAGCTTTTAATTCAGCAATGGTTTTGGCTTTATTCATGGGTTACCTTTTAAGTTTGGGTAATATTCAGTGTTTAATACACGAGTCAGCGTAATCTATGTTTTCGATTGCGAATATAATCTACAAAAATGTATTCTCCCAGCTTGTTGAGAGAAGAATAATAAGCACGCCCCTGATTGACTTCCGTCAATTGTTTAACAAAATCCACCAGCCAGGGATCCCGTGCCACCATAAAGGTGGTAATGATAATTTTATCTTTTCGACATATCCGTGCCTCTTCCAGCGTTTTGTTTACGATCTTACGATCCAGACCATAGGGGTTTTTATACAGGCGCCCTCGATCAAAGATAGCCGAGGGTTTGCCATCGGTGATCATAAATATTTGTTTGTTGGCATTGCGCTTTTTCCGTAAAATACGCCGTCCGAGTTCCAGAGCGTCTTTGGTATTGGTATGGTAAGGTCCTACGGCTATACGCGGGATGTCCTCCAGTTTGACCTGTACGGCTTTGTCTCCAAACACCACCACATCCAGGCTGTCTTTTGGATATTTAGTTAAGATGAGTTCGGCCAGGGCCATGGCCACCTTTTTGGCCGGTGTGATCCGATCCTCGCCATACAGAATCATGCTGTGACTGATGTCCAGCATGAGTACTGTGGCACAGGTGGTTTGATGTTCCGTTTCATAAACTTCGAAGTCCTCTTCCTTGAGATTAATTTGTTCCAAACCTTCCCGACGAATGGCATTGCTTATGGTAGCCGTGAAATCGATATTGGAAGGCTGGTCACCAAACTGAAAAGGCTTGGTTTCACTTAATCTTTCCACGCCTTCGCCAGAATACGGGGTTTCATGTTCACCAAAAGGACTTTTTTTCAGGCGGGTAAAAATTTCTTTCAGAGCATCCTGTCGGAGTCGACGGGTGCCTTTGCCGGTCAGCATCAGCATGCCCTGATATTCTTCAATATACCCCTCCTTTTTTAGCCATTCGAGAAATTCATCAAAGCTCATACCGTTTTCATCATCGAAGAGTTTATTTTCGCGGTCCAGTTCGGTCATCCAGTGCAGCGCTTCATGGACGTTTCCGTTGGTGTAAAGTAAAAGCTCATTGAAAAGCCGCATCAGATCTTCGAAGGTTAAACGACTTCGATCTTTATCTTCTCGCCACTGGGAGTATCGAAATATCCACATAAATTATTATACTTTTAAATTTGTACAATTTTCACTGCTGGTTTTGCAAATCTTTTAACATTTTTTCAAAAAAGGGCTGAACATTTGGGATTTTTTCCTTAACAGTTTCCCATACAACTTTAAGATCTACTCCAAAATATTCATGAATAACCTTATCTCTCATACCTGCTATTC
>CAZMEG010000337.1:0-4643 GCA_964565205.1 uncultured Cytophagia bacterium | reverse complement strand
ACAGTGCACCGCCACCATGCGTTCCGAACAGACCCCCAGGTCCTCCAGATAACGCATGGGAGTCAGGCCATATTTTTCCGAAATCATTTTTACCTCATACTGGCCTTCGGCTACGTGAATATGAAAAGGAGTATTGCGTGCTACGGCTACCTGGTAGCCGGCTTTAATCATTTCCGGTGAAGCAGCATGCGGACTGTGTGGAGCTGGACAAATGGTAATCATGGGATCATTTTCGAATTCATCCATTAATTCATGACATCGCCGACTTGCATCATCTATCGATTCACGATATTTAGCGGGCCCCACTTCCCAATCATAAAAAGTTCGCGCCAGTACCAGTCGAATACCCAGGTCTTTCGCTGCTCGAATCACCGCCCGTGAATTTTCGTTTCCCTGATCATGCAGGTAAAAGAAATCACAGACGGTGGTGACGCCGTAAGTAAGCATTTCCCCAAAAGCAAACAGGGCGCCCACATAGATTTCCTCAGGACCAAGGTCAAGCGAATACTTATAGATACCTTTATCCCGCCAATCGAAAAAGTTCATATCATCACCAAAACCCCTCACCAGCGATTGAAACGAATGGTTATGCGCATTGATGGTACCTGGCAGGAGGGCTTTCCCGGGGAAATTAATTAACTCCTGTTCTGCTTCTTTGAATTCTTCAAGCTGACCAACTTTTTTAATTTCACCATTTTCCACTAATATACCCAAACCCGATTGAAAATTTCCTTTATAATAAATCTGATTGGCTGTGACAAGTTGTTTCATTTATATTACTCGGTTTGATTCATTCTTAAAATAATTTCTTTGACCAAGCTTGAAAACTTTCCCTTTACAAGTTCTGCCACCTCGGTAACTTCCTCATGACTTAATTTGGTAGCTGAAAGGCCGGTGGCTAAATTAGTGATACATGAAATACCCAGCACTTTGAGGCCACGGTAAACGGCCACAATCACTTCCGGTACGGTGGACATTGTGGCAGCATCACCGCCCAGCCGTTGAAACATGCGAACCTCAGCAGCGGTTTCATAACTCGGCCCTTTGGAAGCAATGAGCACACCTTTTTGAACTTTAATACCCAGATCAAGAGCCGTCTTTTCGGCAAGTTCAATTAACCGGCGATTATAAGGTTCTGACATATCAGGAAAACGCGGGCCGAGTTCTGGATCATTGGGACCAATTAAGGGATTGTCAAACATCAAATTGATGTGATCTACAATAATCATCAGGTCGCCGGGGCGAAAATTTGGATTGAGTCCACCTGCAGCATTGGTTACAATTAGATGTTGTACCCCCAGGTTAGCCATGAGTTGTACCGGGAAGGTCACCTGCTTGAGGGAATATCCCTCGTAAGCATGAATTCGACCCTGTAAAGCCAGTACTTTCACGCCTTCAACCTTTCCGAACACAAGTTTTCCGGCATGCCCTTCCACGGTGGAAGGAGGATAATGGGGGATATCAGCCGTGGGGATTATGGTTTTATGCTGAAGCTCTTCAGCAAATGGCCCCAAACCCGATCCCAAAATAATACCAATGCCAGGGCGCTCGGTAGTCCTATTTTTTATATAATCCAGAGCTTCTTGTATATTTTTTCTCATCACCATTTTAACTGTTAAATATAAAATAAATTTATAAAAAGTCAATCAAATGGCGTCGGCTAATTGGCTATTGCAGAATAAAACGTAATGTTTTTATCAGGCGGTCCTGTGATTAAGTCTGATAATTATTTATTACCTAACTTGACTTTCACATGAGTATTACTTATTTTCTTGCCGTAATAACCAATTTTGCTGACAATAAATTCAGGAGGCAGAATCATGCGATATGTAATTCTTAGTCTTTTGGTATTCCTGCCTGTTGTACTTTTTTCACAAACTTCACCTTTTGTTTCCCCTGAAGTAGATCAAGCGTTACGGAATGAAATTTCTGGAGACATCGCCTTTGATAATTTGCGTTTGTTGACCCAGTATCATCGACCGCCGGGTTCCATTGGTTTATATAAGGCTTTGCAATTTCTGGAAAATAAAGCTAAAGAATATGGATTACAAAAAGTACGAATCATTGAGCAAAAATATAATCGCCCCACCTATGAACCCATTTATGGGGAGTTGTGGATGATTGCACCGCACAAAGAAAAACTTGCCAGTACAGAAGAAGTAGCCGTTTCGCTGGCAGATTTTTCCCGTACTACCCATTTAACCGCCGAATTAATCGATGTGGGAGACGGTGATAAAGACAGTGACTACCAGGGTAAAGAAGTGGCCGGTAAAATTGTACTGGCCGCTGCTCAACCCGATACGGTGATGAAGCTGGCGGTTTGGAAATATGGGGCGGCTGGAATTGTCAGCTATTACACTACCCGCATCGACCCTCTATTTGAAGCTCCTGATCAGATAGCCTGGTCGCGCATACCGGTGAAACGCAAAAAAGATGGAAAGACCGGCACCTTTGCTTTCATGATTTCGCCCCGTCAGGCCATCTACCTCAAAAACATCCTCAATCCTCAACCCGACCGCGCTATCTTTGGTGAAAATCGGCGGGCTAACCCCCGGAAAATTAAACTGAAAGTGGATATTGAAACCCGATTTCATCCGCCGCACCAGTGGTATCTGGAAGCTCTCATTCCGGGCCGCGAAATCCAGGATCAGGACATCGTACTGACGGCTCATGCCCAGGAAGAAAAATTTTCCGCCAATGATGATGGGTCCGGATGTGTGAATGTCCTGGAAATAGGGCGAGCCCTGACCCATTTAATTCAGACAGGAGTTTTACCCAGACCTAAACGCAATATCCGTTTATGGTGGACCAATGAAATTTCCAGCGAATATCAGCTCTGGAAAGATCGCCCTGAATTGCGTGATAGCTTGCTGATTGACATCAATCAGGATATGGTGGGAGCCAAACAGAGTATCGGCAACCGTGTGCAGCAGATCACGCTTCCACCGTTGTCTCGTCATAGTTTTTTAAGCGATGTAGTAGAATCCATCGCGACCATGGTGATTCAGCAGAATAATGCTTACATGCCAGCCAGATCGCAGGGTACCCCGCGAGGTAGCAATTTTACCCGGCCCATGTTTGCTCGACTGGGAAGTCGTGAACCTTACCATGCCTTTGTTGTGCCCTATTTTAATTCCACCGATCATCTTGCCTTTCTGGACGGGCCCGGTGGAATTCCGGCGGTGACTCTGACCAACTGGCCCGATGAAATCATCCATTCTTCAGATGATGACCTCTGGAATATCGATCGAACCCAGCTCAAACGCAACGCTTACATTGTAGCCGCCATCGCCTGGTATTTTGCCAATGTAGATGACCAGGAGATCCCCGCCCTGGCAGGATATATGTACAGTCGTGGACGTGCCCGACTGGCCCGTGCACTAAATGTGAGTCTGCAGCATTTAGCCGAACTAAAACAAAATGACTCGCAGGTCCAAATCTACAAAGAGGCTCGAATTATTTTAACCGAAAGTTACAAACGTGAACAGGAAGCTCTCGCCACCCTGACCAAATTAACTTCCAATCGTAAAATTTTAAACTTGCTTGGAAAATTTTCTTCCGACTATGACAGGCAGTTAAAAATTGACCTGCAGCGATTAAATGATTTCTATCATACTCTGACAGGGCATAAAGCTCCGGTCATCCAATTATCCTCTCGAGAAAAAGCGCTTTCCAAAAAAGTGCCTAAAAATAACCCGAATATGAAAGAATATCTTGCCCGGCGAGATAAAGTTAAGACTAAAGATATTAAAATGAATCCGCACATGATTCATGAAGTGTGGAATTTCATCGATGGTAGGCGCAGTGTGCTGGAAGTCTATGAGGCCGTATTCGCTGAGGCTAAAGTCTTTGGGGAATGGTACTATGGTAAAGTATCACTGGAAAATGTAGAAAAATTAATCAACCGGGCGGTGGAGAAAGGGGTACTGAGTTTTTGATTAAAATTTACAAAGCTGCATAAAACGCGAGGAACGTACAAAATTTAATGCTTAAACATCGTATTTAAGTCCCCGAGGCTGTCCGAAAAGATAATTGTTTTTAATGGACCCCCATATAAGGGCGGTCAGGGAGCTCCTCTATTTCATATGTGGTTAGAGACTCCGTATGAACGTGGAATTACCCTTTAAGACTTTGAAGACGATTGACAAAGAAGCCATTAAATAATAACACCAAACTTTCTTTAAAAGCCTAAACTTAGGAATTCACTTCCTCGATGTGGCGCCTCTGAATTGGCAGTGAAATTATTTGGCGTCCACTTTTCTTTTCCTGTGCTTTCAATTCATTGTAAATTGCTTTTAAATCAAAATTAAATTTTCGGGCGTGTTCTTCCCGAATCTTATGAATTACCTCAACAATTAGATCTTCCCACATAATTATTCTCCCATGAGTTCATAAGGTGTACAAATCATTGGAAGCTCATATCCTCCTTGTGGTGGCGGAATGCTTTCGACTGTTGAGTTTGAGCTTGTAGGAGCTTCATCAAGCCAGGGGTATTCAAATTCCTGAGCCGAACTGTTCCAGCACAGTGAAAATAGAACAAACGATATTAAAAATAAGACTGATCATTTCACCTGCGTTTTTTGGGGTGGGCTAACGTTTTGGCTAACTTGCCGCAGGATTGCGGGGCACAGACTTAAAAATAA
>CAZMEG010000336.1:0-4644 GCA_964565205.1 uncultured Cytophagia bacterium | reverse complement strand
GGGTTTTTTAATCAACGAAGACTTCAAAAGAACGGTCAAATTCTGGAACGATCCGAATGTGCCACGGGTGGAGGTTAATGAGACCTGTGAGCGATGTGGTTTAAATAGCGCGCAGTGTAGCGACCGGGCCGCACCTCCTGAAATTTATCAACAACTGGAGCAGCAAAAAAAGCGGGAGGAAGCATTGCAGCGTCTGGTAGGTGAGGTATTGGCTCAAAAGGGAAAGGGTTAGGTGAATTAAATGTAGATTTCATTTTCAGGAAGCAGTTTCAAGCTCATGTAATACAAACTTGCGGATACTATTAAAAAATTCAACACAATCCACCTGTACAAGTTGCACAAAATCAGGATCATTCCAATCACCATAACTTTCTAAGTAATGATAACGAGCAATCCGACTGTAATTTCGAAATTTTTCGTAATTTCGCTGGATGGACTTAGGTAATTGTTTTTTCCTTTTTAATCGGCTTAATTCAACAGAAAGGGCGGAGTGGCTAGTTATAGTGTTTGGCGGTCTTTGATGAACTACGGCAAGGAAGGTTTTTACATAATGTAAGGCACTATAAAAAAGAATTGTTAAAAGCCATTCCCAGAGTTGATATTTTTTACCACTCTTTATTAACAGTTCATAATAAGCGCGATTTCGTTCTGCTGTTTTAAAATTCGGATGTTGTCGATATGATTTTTTTTCTGACAAGATAAATCTCCTGCGCTTGCTCAGGCACAATCTGTTCCACAGATTGCCCGGAGTAAGGATCAAAGTAATATGTAATACACACATCCTTCTCGTTTTCGAAGAAGTCTCGTATAATATCGGTTTGAGCGTAGAGACGATTAATCTTAAAGTAGAGGTTTTTACTTACAAAAAAGAAAAAGGTACAATCCAAAACTCCATTTTCAGGTTTTTCGGGTTGTTCAAATAAAACAAAAACCCGGTGAACTCCCTCAATGCAGCCAAGAGCCTCCTGGTAGGCTTCTATAATTTGCCCCTTTAAAACTTCAATCGTGGGATGCGTCGTGATTATCTTATCTCGAATAGAAGAGACAATTCGTTCAAAAAGGCTAACCTCAACTGGTTCGGTACCAGACTTAAATTGTAATAAGTTTGGCACTGGCCAATCTTTAAACCCTTGGAATACTATTTCTGAGGGTGCTGTGCTAAAGGTAAGTGTTTTCATGCTATAATCCAAAATTTTTCAATTTCGTCAACGGTTTCCTGCAAAAGCTTATCTGCCGACTTTACGATGCCTACATAATTTTTTAGACTATCAAAATGATTGTTCACATTTGCTAATATGCCTTTGTTCCCGTCTGATATCCGCTCCGAAAAGGAAAGATTACGGACAAAATCTTTTTTTTGAACAGAGATCTTAAACTCCATTGATAAAAGGTCTTTTACATGTTCCTGAGCCATAAATTCAGCATTAAAAAAACGGCTTCGCCAGCTTTTGAAATCAATATCATCGTCGCTCAACCAAAGACCATTAAAGTTAATTCCAATAGCTTTAATTTCAAACGACTGATACGCGCCCAAAAAGTACTCTGCCAATTTTTTTGCTTTGCTGAATCCGCTTTCCAAAACAGGTTGTTTCCATAGTATCTCCACACGTCCTTCTTGAACCTGGAGATTGATTTGCGTACCGAATTCCACTCGTGCTAGAGGTGGCAGTAAGAGTATATTACTCGATTTGCCGAATCGTTGCAGGTCCTTCAATGAATTTAATGCCAGAGGTGTAATGGCATCGCTAAGAAGAACAATAGAGTGATATCCCTCGACTAAATTCATCTGGTTTACCTTTTAACTGTTAAAATATAATGAAAGATAACTCCAAAAGCAACTCTTAAACTCTGAAATTAATCAAGTGCTGCTCCAAAATCTTGATTAAATTTGCCTTGCAGAATTTTTATAACTGACAATCTTTAGTGCAGATGCCTTCATACTTGATTCATTTGAACTTTTCGAGGGCCTCGTCAGGCTATTTCAAAAGCAATAGCTTTTTTGTAACCACACCCCTGGTACCAAATCTTATTTGATAAAAATAAACTCCAGTTGCCACCCTCAAACCCCTTTCATCTCGACCATCCCAGTTAATCGAATACTTGCCGGGACGATGTTCGGCATTTACCAGGGTTTTGATTCGGCGACCCTGAACATTGTAGATGGTCAAATTTACCAGCATATTTTCCGGGACTTCGTATATAATGGTTGTTTCTGGATTAAACGGATTGGGATAATTTTGGTAGAGACGAAAGGTTTTAGGCAAAGCAGTCAATGCATCTTGGATTCCAGTAAGAATTGTATCCGGTTTGCAACCATGATCCTGCATGATCTGTCGCACGGTTTTCGTCCGGGTGTTTTGAATAAATTGAAACCAATCGATAAGATATGTAGAATCTGGAACAAAATTAAACACATGAGTCGTAGCACCAACTACATCCTTATCCGGTGTGGCATTATACTGTTCTTTCAAGGCATTTACAGTAGCCTGGTCGTCAATGAAAAAATAGTCTACCTGGCAAGCATTATAATCCCCCATGCCAACCACTCTTGGCGAAGAAAAAGCACGAACCGGTTCTCGGCCTCCGCCTGTGCGGTACAGGAAATCCGGCTGCCAATCTACGGAAGAATCCGGATCGGATAGTCCCGGACCTCCCATGGTGAGTAGCAGGGAATCCCCGGCAATGGGCTCCACAACCGCCCGATAGGCATCCATATTACCACGGAATTCATCCATTTTCCCCAGAGCCTGGATCACCGAATCGGGATAATTGGTAAAACCATCCCAGTTGAGATGATAAACACTGTGATGATGGGCAGCGATTTCATGACCCTGTTGCTGCCAGGTTCGAACGCGCTGCTCTTTTTGCGGATCGGCGAGGATCATCTCCACCCATTGGGGAGCGAACTCAATGGTCAGGGGGATATCAAATCGGTTAGCGATGTCTACCAGACGAATCAACTGCGGAAAGAGATGGGGCGTCTGGGGCTCACAGTGCACCACGAAAAAAGTTTCCGGCTCCTGCTCAGCAGGTTGTCCGGGTACACTTCTGCGCTTCTGGAAGTAGAGTTTATCGTTACCGGCATCATCTTTAAGGGAATAAACCACACGCACGATGCCATCTACCCCGGTGACGAAGGCCGGGAATTTCGTGCCCCCCTGTTCCAGAGCGGTCAGGCGTTCCAGGTCACTCCAAGTTTCTCCACCATCGAGAGTGTATCGTACACCCAGATCGGACGTGGCATTGGAACCTGGTGCAGACTCGATTCTCAGAAAGTACCAGAGGATGTCATGGGTAGCATCGTAGGTGAATACAGGAAAAATGGTTCGGGCTTCGCGCATGGTTTGTGGGGAACTCCAGGTCTCCCCGCCATCGGTAGAACGTGTGTACCATACAAAAACATCGATCTGATGCCCGGCTGGATATTCCATAACCCCCAGGTGAATTGTACCATGCTGGTCGATTTGCACCATGGGGTCCCATTGCCGACCGGATCCCCCGGCAATCAGACGTTCTTGCCAGGTGGCACCCCCATCGGTGCTTATGGCACCATAGATATCCCAGTCATCGCCGGAAGGTCGGGCATCTCGCCAGGCAATCAACAATGTGTCACTGGTTGTAGGGGCAAAATCAGCCCGTGGAAAGGCCGAATGCTTGCCATCATCCTTGCTAAGCATTTCTGGTAAGGACCAGGTTGCCCCCTGATCCAGTGAGCGCGTGTACATGACCTCGGCCGGCATGGTGTCATCATCGGTGTTGCCATCATGCCAGAACACATGCAACCGTCCCCTGGCATCGGTACTGATAAAATGATAGCTGATTTGATGGCGAATCGTTGCAGAAATGCGCCTGGCCTCACTCCAGGTTTGTCCGCCATCCGTTGACTTTGTATAGTACAGACCCTCCTCCGGGGATTTCGCTGTGAACACAGCATGTAACACATCGTTTTTATCCACTGCGACTGTCACACAGCATGCACCAATAAGTCCGCTGACAGGTGAAAAAATGGTTGGTTGCGACCAGCTTTGCCCGTCATCATCGGAGACGGTTTGATAGAGTTTTATTGCGCCATTTGAATCAGTTTCGTTGTAAATTAACACAAGCCTCCCGGTTGAAAGGATCGCCAGGTTATTCCCTACATTGCCGGTTGCTGAACCGCCGCGGTCGGGAATAGATGTCGGCTGGGTCCAGTCAGAACTCACCGGTTCCTGTGCAAAGACAAAAGTTGCAAATATAAAAAATTGTAAAAAGGTAGCATAACAGTAACGTTTCATGGGTACCTCCAGAATTTTTGGTTATGAATGATGATTAAGTTGAATTAACGCTTATTTTAACAAAATTAATTTCTTTGTCAACACGTGACCATCCAGTGTTTGTAACTGGTAAAGATAAACTCCTGAGGAAACCGGCAGACCCGTAGCGGCGGTTCCATCCCAATAGACGGAGTGCATCCCAGCCTCTTGTAGATTATCGACTAATGTGGTGACTTCTCTGCCAAGGAGATCGTAAATTTTTAAGATAACATGTGTGCGTTTTGGCAGACGATAGAGGATGCGTGTCTCAGGATTAAACGGATTCGGGTAGTTTTGATACAAAATAAATTTATCCGGACCTCCCAAATCTTTTTCTATTACACCTGTTGGC
>CAZMEG010000335.1:0-4651 GCA_964565205.1 uncultured Cytophagia bacterium | reverse complement strand
CTCTATCACTCCATTACTCCTGATACCTAATCATTAAAATTTTAATATGTAATTAAGTAAATATTAAAAGTTTTACGAATTATTCAAGTAAAAAACTCGATCTCAAATTTTGCTAAAAAAGCAAAGTTTTTGAGGGTAATAGAATAATGCAAGATTAAAAAAGCAAAGTTTTTCGGGATAATAAGGGAAGTTTTTGTCAGTTACCAGCCTCTTCAACGAGTTCCTGTAAAATCCTGACTACCTTTTTGCCATTAAGGGGGATGGCATAGCTACGCCAGATTTCCTTGCCTTGTCCATCAAAAATCAGGTAGGCCGAATTGAGGGTGATCCGGTATTTCTTCATGATTTCCCGGGTCACCGGCGACTGGATATCCAGGCGCATGAAATTAACTTGGTCTCCTACTTTTTTCCGTACCCATTGCACGATGGGATGACTTTCAAGGCATCCCACTCAGTAATTGGAATACACATTGAGAAAGGTGGGCCGTCCATTACCGATGTTTTTTAAAACTTGCTCCACGGTAATGTTTTGCATGGTTCCCGGATGTAACCAGAACCAGATTGTAAAAAGTCCAACCGCTATACCGAGCACAATCAGGTAACCATGTAATTGAGGGTCCTGGGTTAATAAAAATTTATAGATAACAAAACCCAGGATGATGAGCGAAGTAATGAGAAAGGAATATCGGCGTACGGGTTTATATAATTTGATCAAGCTCATTATTAATTTGACTGAAACTTCGATTTTCTTTGCTTAAAAAATTGCTCAATTTCTTGCAAAGAGAGTGTGTTCAAAATATTGGGTTTCTCCAGCCAGCCTTTGCGGGCAATCCCAACGCCATATTTAATATCATTGAGGCCGTCTACACTATGAGCATCAGGATTGATGCTGATGAGCACGCCTTTGTCTTTAGCGTATTTACAGTAGCGCCAGTCAATATCCAGGCGATGCGGGCTGGCATTGAGCTCAATGACCACGCCCAGTTCTGCAGCCACATCGATGATTTTGTACATATTCACCGGGTAGCCATCACGGCCCAGCAAAAGTCTGCCGGTGGGATGTCCAAGAATGGTAACATACGGATGCCGCATGGCTTTAATGATGCGTTCGTTGGCTTCCTCTTCGCTCATGTTTAGCCGACTGTGGACAGAAATGACTACGAAATCAAAACTGGCCAGCACATCCTCTGGATAATCCAGGCTGCCATCGCCCAGGATATCGCATTCGGTACCTTTAAATATTTTAAAATCTGAAAAACGACTGTTAAGCTCATCAATTATTTCATGCTGTTCTTTGACTCGATCTGGTGAGAGGCCTTTGGCGTAATATACCGACTGACTGTGATCACAGATGCCAAGATACTGGTAGCCCATCTCTCGAGTAGCCAGAGCCATTTCTTCGATGGAATTGGCCCCGTCGCTGAAATTGGAATGGCAGTGCAAAATGCCTTTGATTTCATTTAATTCAACAAGTTTAGGGATGCGATGTTCGGCGGCCGCTTCGATCTCACCATTATCTTCACGCAGTTCCGGTGGAATGTAATCCAGCCCAAAAGCAGCGAAAATCTCCACCTCGTCTTTACAGGGGATCAATTCGGTTTCATTTTTGAAAAGTCCATATTCGCTCATTTTCATGCCCATCTTTTTAGCCAGAGATCTCATGGCGGTATTGTGCTCAGCCGAGCCAGTGAAATGATGCAGGGCATAGGGGAATTGCTCATCGGTGACAATGCGGAGATCCGCATTGATGCCGCTTTTCAACACCACGCTGGATTTAGTCAATCCCTTCGCCGTGATTATTTCTACATCTGGTAATTTTACGTAAAAATCCATGATTTCTTCGCGATCCCTGTCCTCCGCACTGGCAACAATATCTATATCTTTAATGGTCTCTTTTTTACGTCGTAAGCTGCCGGCAATACTGGCACGGATGATTTTATGATGCCTGGAGACCGCCTCGTACAAAGGCAGGGCTGCGGCTTCGGCCTGGTGATAAAGATGACGTTCCCGATGCTTTTTAACAAATTCAATACCCTGGAGAATTTTTTCCTGGGTGCGTTCCCCAAACCCTTCCAGGTCTACCAGACGATTCTCTTTGCAGGCATATTCTAATTCAGCAATGTTTTTAATATCCAGAATTTCGTACATTTTTTTGATTTTTTTGGGACCCAGACCTGGAATAGCGGTCATTTCCACAAGTCCGGGGGGAATGGAGGCTTTTAAATCTTCATAATATTTGAGACGTCCCGTTTTTACTAATTCAGTGATTTTATCAGCAATCCGTTCACCGATGCCCTTAATATTACGTATTTCTCCGGTTTCAACTAATTCATGAATGTCTTTGGTAAGCCCTGAGATCACCCGAGCTGCATTTTCATAAGCACGGCTTTTAAATGGATTTTCCCCCTTTAGTTCCAGCAACACAGCAATTTCCTGTAATATAGCTGCTACTTCTTTTTTATCCATTTTAAACTACCCTTTAGGGTCTGTAAAACTGTTTTTTTACCACGAAAAACACGCGTGCCTTTCGTGGTTTAAAAATTTTCAAGGTAAAAAATAGTCTCAAACAAAACGAAAATCAAGTTTAAATTTCTTTATGTTAAAATATTGCCTATTGGAATAAAAAATTTCCTTTACAGGCTTTCTACTACTTTCTTAATTCGCTCAAATGCCCAGTCAATTTGATCTTTAGTAATGACCAGCGGAGGTGCAAAGCGAATTACGTTTTCATGGGTTTCTTTACAGAGAATGCCTTCTTCTTTTAAAGCCTCGCAATAAGGCCTGGCCTTCGTGTCCAGTTCCACACCTATAAACAAACCTTTGCCCCGCACATCCACAATGTGAGGGCTCTGCAGAGATTGTAATTTTTGCAGAAAATATCGTCCGAGATTATCAGCATTTTCAATGAGGCCCTCTTCCGTGATTACATCCAGAGCAGCCAGCGCAATAGCACAGGCGAGAGGATTTCCACCAAAAGTACTGCCATGATCTCCAGGTTTGAATACCTCCAACACTTCCCGATCCGCCACCACGGCCGAAACCGGGTAGAAACCACCAGAAAGCGCCTTACCGACAATGATGACCTGCGGATTGACATTTTCATAATGAAAGGCAAACAGGCGTCCAGTGCGACCCAGGCCAGTTTGAATTTCATCCAGCATCAGTAAAACACGATTCTTTTTACAAATCTCTTCAACCTGTTTGAGATACCCTGCTGGTGGAATATGGATGCCGGCTTCCCCCTGAATGGGCTCCACCAGAAAAGCACAGGTGTTTGGCGTAATCGCTTCTTCAAGAGCCCCGGCATCACCAAATGGGATAATTTTAAAACCCGGCGTAAACGGACCAAATCCCTCACGGTATTGGGTTTCTGTGGAAAATCCGACAATCGTGGTGGTGCGGCCGTGAAAATTGTTTTCGCAAACGATGATTTCAGCCTGATCCGCTGGAATCCTTTTAACCTGATAACCCCATTTGCGTGCAGCCTTGATAGCCGTCTCCACAGCTTCGGCACCGGAATTCATGGGAAGCACCATATCTTTGTTGGCCAGCTTCGCCAATTTCTCACAAAACAGTGGAAGCTTATCGTTGCGAAAAGCTCGTGAGGTTAACGTGACCCTGGCCGCCTGTTCCTTTAACGCCGCCAGAATACGGGGATGGCAATGCCCCTGATTTACGGCCGAGTACGCACTCAAACAATCGAGATAGCGATTACCTTCCACATCGTACACCCACACGCCTTCCGCACGCGTAATAACCACATCCAGAGGATGATAGTTGTGTGCACCATATTTGTCTTCAAGCTCAATAAATTCTCGAGTTGTTTTTTTCAAGATGTTCTCCTTCTTTTTTGGTTAGCCTGTGTAATTCATAGAATAAACTTTTTTGATTCCTCGTTCGTCATCCTGAGCACATAAAGCACCGATCCCTATTCTCGGAAACCAACCTGATGTGCGAAGGATCTTCATCCCTCTACCTGACTCCTTGAGATTCTTCGCGCATCGAAATCTTGCCAAGAAATCCTCTCCTCAGGTTTATGCGCTTCTAAGGACAGTGACTGTCATTCTGGAGGAATCTTTTTAGGAATTGAGTTTGTGGCAGCCTCAAAAAAAGATTCTTACAGAATGACAAATAGGCTCTCTTTACTAAAAGAATGCCGAAAAGTGGCATGTAAACCTCACAATGAGCGGGCCGGCTTTCTGTGTCGTCATCCGTAGCACGTAAAGCACCTGATCTTACTCTCGGCAACAAACTTGATGTACGAAGAATCTCCACAGCTCCGCACAACCCCTTACTTTCTAAAGTCTCTAACTGTCATTCTGAAAGAATCTTTTTATTGCCACGACTGTTTCTGCTTCATACTCAAATTTATCCAAATCATAAAAAGATGCCTACAGCATGACAGTAAGGACTAAGCACATTCATTTCTCCAGTACTCCATCACCCCAAAACTCCTTTTTGCCCTTTACGTCTTTCTCTGCATTCAAAAGACTCAACTAACCACGGACAACTAACTAAAAGCCCACCTCCTGAGATTCTTCGCGCATCGAAATCTTGCCAAGAAATCGACTCAGGTGGTTTTTGTGCTCAAGAATGACAACTCCATTGAATTCCACTGCCCACTGCTACTGCCACGGCCAACTGCTTTACA
>CAZMEG010000334.1:0-4654 GCA_964565205.1 uncultured Cytophagia bacterium | reverse complement strand
AAACTCACCCCCTAAATCCCCCTCTCTTGAGCCAAGAGAGGGGGACTTTAATTCAATTCACCAGCATTAATCCTTCTATGCTCATTGAGTTTTGTGAAGTCCTATATTGGATTGATAAACACTTTACCATTACTCCATAAATCCACCGCTCCATTAATCCATTAAGATTTATAGCACCATCTCAGGTGGCACTATACAAAACACCACCCAGCCTTCCTCATTATGTTCCAGTCCCACTAAACCGCCCATACGGAATCTAACCACGGTCTTTTCAGGATTGTTAATGAGTAACTGACTGGCCAGGCGGTTCATAAAAGGTAAATGTCCCACCAGCATTAAAGTTCGCTCCTCTTTTTCCAGTTGTTCAGCTACAGGCTTCACATCATCCAACGGAGCTAAACCTGAGACTGCCTGAATGTTGGAGATGTTCAAATGCTTAGCAAAAATTTCGGCAGTTTGCTGCGCTCGGGTTTTCCCGCTGTGTCTTATTTCATCTACCTGAATGCCGATTTGGGCTGCCCAGGTAGCTACTTTTTCCACCGTAACTTTTCCATTTTCGGTCAGCGATCGCTGCGGATCCTCGGCCTCCGATTTAGCTTCGCCATGTTGAACCAGAAAAACTTTTTTGTAGTTATTATTAATAGACATTTTTTCTCACCTCCTTGGAGTTTTTTAAAATTTTATTTAAAAATATTAACTAAATACAGTAGAAAAGTCAAGAAAAGTCTTGCTTTGTTAAATAATGAAATTACTTGTAATTACTAATTTAATTTTTAAATTATAAGTAATTACGGAGGGAAGGAATCGGTGGGAACCATGGAACTCTTCAAAGAACTTTTCAGTGCTTTTGAGAATCGCGAAGAAGCCGGTCAATTATTAGCCAAAAAGCTTGAGCATCTGAAGGATAAGAAGCCGGTAATATTGGGCTTACCAAGAGGAGGGGTTATCGTTGCGCATGAGATTGCCACAGCACTGAACACAGAGTTGGATGTGGTTCTTGCCCGTAAATTAGGGGCTCCGGACAATCCGGAACTGGCCATCGGGGCTATTTCTGAAGCCGGTAAGGTGCAGTTAAATTACGATATCATTGAAACTTTAGGCATACCTGAAGAATACATCGAAATGGAAAAGGAAAGACAGATGGAAGAGATTCGACGCAGGGCTGAAATCTATCGCAAAGTTCATCCTAAAATTCCACTGGACGGGCGTGTAGTCGTCATTACTGACGATGGCGTGGCTACCGGAGCTACCATGAAAGCGGCGATTCTTGGGGTACAAACCGAAAACCCTGAGAAAATCGTGCTGGCTATTCCAGTGGGAGCCCAGGATGTCCTGGACGAATTACAAAAAATGGTGGATGAACTGGTCTATTTGAAAAACCCGCCATTTATTGGTGGGGTGGGTCAATTTTATGTAGATTTTTCTCAGATAGATGACAATACGGTTGTTAACATTTTGCAACAAAGTTGAATATTTGCAACAGGTTTGTTATCTTAATTAAATCAACTGCAGGAGTAAACAGAATATGTTTCATTTCGCATTACCGGATGAGATCAAAATGGGTAAAATTACCGATGTGTATTTCGAGCGCACCAGAGAAATCTTACTGGCAGAAGGTTTGGATAAACATGTAACCGCGGAATTTGTGGTGAAGAATTTTCCGGGTGGTACAAACTGGGGGGTGCTGGCAGGAGTAGAAGAATGTGTGGAAGTGCTCAAAGACCTAAATGTGAAAGTGCAATGTATGCCAGAAGGTACGATTTTTGGTCCACAACATCCAGTTATGGTTATTGAAGGAAGCTATCTGGAATTCGGGGTTTATGAAACCGCCATTCTGGGCTTTCTCTGTCAGGCCTCGGGAGTAGCCACGAAGGCGGCTCGATGTCGAAAGGCAGCCGGAAATAAACCTGTGATCAGCTTTGGCGCCCGGCGTATGCACCCGGCCATTGCTCCCATGATTGAACGCAATGCCTACATCGGAGGTTGTGATGGTGTGGCTGCGGTTAAGAGTGCTGAATTACTCGGTCTGGAACCCACCGGTACCATGCCTCATGCTTTAATTTTAATTTTAGGGGATACGGTAAAAGCCGCTCAGGCTTTTCATCGAGTCATCGACAAAAGGATCAAACGTGTGGCTTTAATTGACACCTTTAATGATGAAAAATTTGAAGCTATTCGGGTAGCTGAAGCCCTGGGCAAAGACCTGTTTGCTATTCGTCTGGATACCCCGCGTTCTCGACGGGGTGATTTCGTCGGTTTGATGAAAGAAATTCGCTGGGAACTGGACCTGCGCGGATTTGATCATGTAAAAATCTTCCTTTCTGGTGGCCTGGATGAGTACAAAATTCTGGAGTACAACGAAGTAGCCGATGCCTATGGTGTGGGAACTTCTATTTCAAATGCACCGGTTCTCGATTTTGCCATGGATATTGTGGCCATCGAGGGTAAACCCATAGCCAAACGTGGCAAGGAATCTGGACTAAAGGAGGTCTGGCGATGCCCCCAGTGTTATGCTACGGTAGTCATTCCAGCAGGTAAAGCAGTAAAAACCATTTGCTCCTGTGGGGTCTCCTATGAAAGCCTATTGAAACCATTGATTGATTCCAAAGTCTTATTAAAAGAGCTACCGAAACCAGAAAAAATTCGAGAGTATGTGCTAAAACAGTTACCCTATTTTGAATTATGACCAAACAAGAAAATGAGTTACCGAGATTCGAACCCATTGATCACACAGCCGATGCGGGTATCAAAGTTTATGGGAAAGATTTAAAAGAGCTGTTTTCCAATGCCGCACTGGGTTTATTCGATATGATAGCCAATTTAGAAAAAGTTAATCCTGATATGGAACGTAAGGTGGCTGTTGAGGCAAGTGATCGTGAAGCTTTACTGGTGAACTGGTTGAATGAATTGAACTTTTTATTTTTTACCAAACGTGAAATTTATAAGGTGTTTGAAATTGAAAATTTAACAGATACAGCGTTAAACGCTACAGTGCGTGGAGAAAAAATAGATTACGATCGCCATGAAATTTACACGGAAGTCAAGGCGATTACCTATCATTATTTGTATATCAAAAAGACTGCGCGTGGATGGGAAGCGCAGATCATTTTTGATATTTAAATAAGCGCCAAGAGGAGGAGGAGATTCATGGCTGTAAAAATGCGAAAAGTCAACGAGTACCTCTGGGAGATTCCCAAAGAGGGAAAAATGCGCGTACCTGCGCGAATATATGCCACTGAAGACATGATTGATGCGATCCGTGCTGACAATGCCCCGGAACAGGCAGCCAATGTGGCGTGGTTACCGGGCATTGTTAAATATTCTCTGGCTATGCCAGATATTCACTGGGGGTATGGATTCCCTATTGGAGGTGTTGCAGCCTTTGATGTAAAAGAAGGGGTCATTTCTCCCGGTGGAGTAGGGTACGACATTAATTGTGGTGTAAGGCTCATGGCTTCAAAATTAAGCCGAGAGGATGTGCTGCCAAAAATTCGAGACCTCATCGCATCTTTATTTCATCATGTTCCTACCGGTGTGGGAGCACGGGGGGAATTGCGGGTTACGGATGAAGTAGAAAAGCGAGTACTGCTGGAAGGTGCGCACTGGGCAGTAAAAAATGGTTATGGCACTGAAGAAGACCTGGAGTATATTGAGGAAAATGGTCGGATTGAGGGAGCGGATCCTTCGGTGGTGAGTAAGAAAGCTCTGGAGCGCGGGCGAGCACAACTGGGTACCCTTGGTTCGGGCAATCACTTTCTGGAAGTAGGATATGTGGCAGAAATATTCGATGAAGAAGCAGCCAGAGTTCTGGGACTGGAGCTGGATCAGGTAACTGTGATTATTCACTGTGGTTCTCGCGGGTTTGGATATCAGGTCTGTGACGATTATATTGCCATTATGAATAAAGCGGTACAGAAATACGGAATTGAACTTCCGGATCGGCAACTCTGCTGTGCACCGATTAATTCGCCGGAAGGGCAGGAATATCTTGCTGCTATGCGCTGTGCTATTAATTATGCGTTTGCCAATCGTCAGGTGATCGCGGCCTGGACACGTGAGGCCTTCGAAAAAGCCCTGAAGATGAGCCCAAGGGACATTGGTTTGCGTGTGGTTTATGAGGTAGCCCATAACATTGCAAAAATTGAAAAGCACGTGATTGATGGTAAGGAAATGGAACTCTGTGTACATCGCAAAGGCGCCACACGGGCTTTTGCTCCCGGATCCAAAGAAATTCCAGAAGCGTATCAAAAGATCGGACAACCGGTATTGATCCCGGGCGATATGGGACGCTATTCCTATGTACTGGTGGGCACGGAAGAGGCGATGAAACAAACCTTTGGTTCTACCTGCCATGGTGCGGGTCGAGCCATGAGCCGACACAAAGCCAAAAAGACAGCCCGTGGTAGAGAAATCGTAAAAGAACTGGAACAGCGCGGCATTTATGTAATGGCTTCCAGCCGACGCACGGTGGATGAAGAAATTTCGGAAGCCTACAAGGACGTGGCCAATGTGGTCGATGCCTGTCAACTGGCGGGCATTTCCAGAAAAGTAGCCAAGTTAGTACCACTGGGATGCATAAAAGGGTAAATACAAAGATGAACCATTGGAGAAAAAAATAGAGAATTAGCCATGGAAGTATTAAATTTCATGACTA
>CAZMEG010000333.1:1209-4657 GCA_964565205.1 uncultured Cytophagia bacterium | reverse complement strand
GCCTGATAGTGACATTAGCCCTGTTTGATTAAATCTCTAAAACTGTCTTAAAATGAATACCGAACGCCCAGTTGAATTTGCCAGCGGGAAGCCAGATCAGAGAAATTGAAGATGTCGTCTCGTGTGACTTTTCCGTCACCGTTGGTGTCTCTTTGTCGCAGGCTGATCATTGGCTTGCCCGTAGCATCATCGTAACCCTCGAAGTTGAATATTTGAACGCCGTCAAACCGGACAAACTTGATCTGTCCCCAATCGTTATTGAGAAGATTCAGAAAGTTTAAGATATCGAGGGTAATCTCGAGGTTCTGACCGCGAATTGAGGGGATTTTCTGGGCAATTCGCAGGTCCATCCGGCTTTGCCACGGAGATCTGGCGGAGTTTCGTTCGAAGATCTTACCACGTGATTCCTTCAACGCATCATCGGAGTTGATCAGAGTTTGCACCTGTTCCCAGGTCGTGCCTCTCGTGAGAATGACATCATCCGGAGAACCCGGTACGAAGGTCAGCTCGGCATCGCGAAAACCATCGCGGTTGGAATCACCACGCCACAGGTAGCTAAACGGGTCGCCAGAACGACCTTCATAGAACACTGAGATGGTGGTGGCAAAACCTCTGGCATACTTAAACTCATACGAAAGGTCAAGGTTAATACGACTTCTGACTTCGAAATCTGACGTAGCCACATTTTCGCCGTTGGGGTCAAAACTTTCGTTGAAACGCCAGTTTGAAATCGCACGGCTGGATCGCCCGCTGTTAACATCCTCAGCATCCATAAAAGTGTAAGCAATGCTGCCGAACAGACCTTTGAGCGGACCGCGGTTCAATTGCTTTTGCAGACGAGCCGTAAACAGGAACTGATGACCTTTGCTGGTGTTGTCCAGAAGAATGACGTTGGTAAAATCTTCGCTGGTTCGCAGGCCACCATAGTCGGGCCGTCCGTCCGGTCGGGTTCCCACAGGTTTTCCAAAGTTACCCACGTTCAAGTTCTTGAAAAGTACATCGTTGATGTTCTTTGAATAGATGAATTCCAGAGTTCCCACCAGACCCGCAGGCAACTGATGATCTATGGCCAGGTTGGTGCGAAGGACCTGTGGCATACGAAAGTCATCAGCCAGGATGTTCACTTCCGTTGTCTGTTTGACGCTCAAGTCAACAGGCACGGCTGGAGCTGTCGGGTCGCTTTCATTAATGCCGGGAACATCTTGCCCTCTGAAGCGGGCCAGGTCAATGCGGATAAAATCCACACCGGTATTGCTGTAGGCATTGGAGAGCCAGACCGCCGGCGGGAGTCCAGCAAACAGACCCAGACCACCTCGAATCTGCGTGGTTCTCTTCTTGGAGATATCATAATTGAAGCCAAAGCGTGGAGACCATAACACATTTCCACTTGGTACGTTCGATGTCTTCATGCCAAACTGTTGTTCGAAATCATCGTTTTGTAGTGGTTCATCCGGCATCAATGGAATATCTACCCGCAGACCGAAGGCCAGATTCAATTGAGGATTAACTCTCCACTCGTCCTGGGCATAAAAACCGAGCTGAATGTAGTTCCAATTGGCTCTCGGTTTCTTCACACCCGGCACCTTGGAAACACTCAATGTGTAGCGTGTGGGCCTGTTATTACGGAAATCTTCAATGCTATCGAATTCAAAATTGCCGAAGAAGTCCTGGATAAACAGGTTATCAAAGGAAATGAACTCGTTGTGAGTTCCAAAGGTAAAGGTGTGGTTGCCGGTGAAGTAGAAGAAATTGTCGGTGAACTCCCAGAGATCCTGGTCAAGGGCGTTGGCCTGTGAAAAACGCTCGATGCCAAGATCCACTTCGCCGGTGAAGTTACCTTCTTCATCCTGAGTGTCAATGCTCACGTTAGGAAAAGGTTTCTGTGACCAGGTTCGTTTGTCGCGGATTCGGGTGTAGGAGAATCTGCCTTCGTTGGCGAAACGATCCGTGAAAGTACTGTTCAACTGAATCACAAAAGAATTGGTGGTGTTATCGCGTTTGAACTGGTTACTCTCCAGAGTAAATCGGCTTCGGCTACGCCTTACACCATCGTCACGATCACCATTGACGTAGTTGTTTCGGATGGTTAGATGATGTTTCTGAGAAAGGTTAAAATCAAACCGGATAAAGAGTTTGTCGTTATCGGTCTGAAGGGTGAATGGGTCGAAACCGCCGGGATCATAGCCATACTTTTCTCGGGCGATGTTGATAATCTCCTGCATCTGACTTGCATTGAGGCCAAACTCATTGGCTGCACCCGAACCTTTCAGACCGGTGGTAGTTGGTTGATCACGCCTTTTAATCTCCCCATTAACAAAGAAGAAAGCCTTGTTCGGGATCAATGGACCGCCAAGGCGGAATCCAGTCTGAAAATCGTCGAAGTTCTGAAACTCCTGACCCAGAAGGTCACCGACAAAATTCTCATTCTGGCCAAAGAAGTAAGCTGAGCCGGTAAACTTATTGGTTCCGCTGCGAGTAATCGCGTTGATCAGGCCGCCAGCAAAACTACCAGAGCGGACATCATAGGGGCTCACCTGAACCTGGATCTCCTGAATTGCATCGAGACTAATAGGCTCAGCGTTTACCTGTCCGGTTGGAGAGCGTGAGCCAGCCAGTCCAAATGCATCGGTTAGGATGGCACCATCCACCTGAATATTGTTGTATCGATTATTTTTTCCAGCGATCGACTGGCCACCCGCTCTTGAATTCACCTGGGGAGTCAGGCGAGTGAAGTCGGCGATGCTTCTGGTAATGGTAGGCAGTCGCTCAATTTGCTCGCTGGTGATGTTGTTCACCGTACCGGTATTGGAACCCGTTAAGATGGCATCTCGCTCGGCGACCGTTACGATCTCGCCCAACTCGATGGCTTCTTGAACGAGTTTAAAATCGATGCGCAATTCCTGTCCGATAGCCAGATAAACATTTTCCTGCTTCCCAACTTTATAACCGATGTAGGTCGCAGTAACCGTATACGGTCCCCCAACCCTCAAACCTGCTATGTTGAAACGTCCATCCGATCTGGATGCAGCGCCATAAGTCGTCCCGGTAGGCTCATGCACAGCTACAATATTTGCGCCCACCAGAGGCGTGCCCTGCTGGTCCGTTACCACACCGCTGATGGAAGCCGTTGTGATTCCCTGAGCCAGTGCCAACACAGGTAAAAGTAGAATTGCAAGTAGACTAAGCAGGTATTTCTTGTGCTTCATTTGTACCTCCATTTGTTAGTTCCCTCCGAAGGAATTTGAAGTGTTAGTGGAAATAAATGAAATTTAATATAATTCGTCTCCGAACTCACCTCCTTTCTCCATACCGAAAATTTTAATAGAATACTCATTTTAACCCATACAAGCGAACGTAGAAATAACCCTTGAAAATTTAAAAAGAATTAAAACAAAAAAGGTAGGAAATCCTTTCCCTGCAACCGAAATCCATGGCAACAAATCTAATA
>CAZMEG010000333.1:0-1199 GCA_964565205.1 uncultured Cytophagia bacterium | reverse complement strand
TGTTAACTTGTCAAGCAGTTTGTTAAAAATTTGTAGCAAATTCCACCGCATCATTTACAGAAACTAAAAATTACTCCTGAAAAAAAATAATTATTTAATTTTAGCAAAATACAGACCAAAAGACATTTAATTCAAAATCAGGAATTTTTAAGGCTAAATTGGGCGGTTTTCAGTGAAAAAATTAAGGGAGAGTGCAAAAATTTGCAGAGGGACTTATGCAAAATTTTGCATGTTTGAGTTAAAACATTATCCTTCCTTAATTCTTGGTTTTTAATAATATTGGATTGACCCAATCAAGAAATCCCAACTTCATTCTGGGATACGGGATTTGTTAAATTGGGATTTCAAAGTTTGTACTTCCTGGAATGTACCTGGATGTGTTTCTTTTACCCGGCCTGATGTTCTTTATCGTCTACCTGTCCACCTTTCAATATTTTGATACCATGAGGAATGGCGGACAAAATAGTAGCCAGATTTTCTCGCACTCCTTTTGGATTTCCCGGCAAATTTATAATCAATGTTGAACCATAGGTTCCGACCACAGCTCTCGACAGGATGGCATGCGGAGTACTTTTGAACCCGGTTATCCGCATAACTTCTTCAAAGCCTGGCACCCGACGGTCAATTACTTCCAGAGTAGCCTCCGGGGTGACATCGGTCGGCGAAAGTCCCGTACCTCCAGTGGTTACAATCAAATCGGCGTGCAGGTTATCAGACATACGTAATAATTGCTGCTTAATTATCTCTTTATCATCTGGAATGATCTGATACTCAATGACTTCTGCCTGGATCTTTCCCAGCATTTCTTTGATAATTTCCGCACTGGTATCTTTTAACTGCCCCCTGCTTCCACGTGTGGATATGGTTAAAATGGCTGCTTTGATTTTCATTGTAAGAGCTGAAATTTTTATTTCCCGGAAGTTATAAATACGAAACCAATCAGAATAAACATAAAATGCAATACAGCAAAATAACTGAAAATAAAATTGAGGATGGATTGAAAAGAAATGGCGCTCAGGTGAATTTCAGAACCTTTTTCCGTGGTTAAAATAGGTGATTTTATTTTAAAACGGGCATAAAGAGATCCGACGAGACCAGCCAATCCAAAAAGTAACAATACAATTCCAATGGCAACCATGATCCTTCTCCTTTATAAATATTTTTACAACGGGTTCCACAAAACTCATAAATTCCTAAAC
>CAZMEG010000332.1:0-4693 GCA_964565205.1 uncultured Cytophagia bacterium | reverse complement strand
AGGTATGGGATATCACCAACAATGTACAAATGGAATTCCGTTTCAATGATAGAGACAACGATGGTAAGGTCAGCCCCGGCGATGAGATTCGGCCGGTGGTTCTGGTTGAACGCAATGGACGGCTTGTGCAACTGGCGGTATGGAATGTAAAATTGCAAGAACCCATGGAAGGTGAGAGCATCCCGCCGGCCGGTGGAGACGTGATTCGCATAATGGTTTCTAAACCATTCCGCAATGGCGATGTATTTTTATTAAAAATGAAACCACAGCGTGCAGATCCTGAACTGGCAAAATCACAACTGGACAATATTTATGTGGTGCCCAATCCTTATATTGCTACAACACCCATTGAGCCAGCTAACAACTTCCGACTGGGACGTGGAGAGCGCCGCATTGAATTTGTCCATTTGCCCAGCCAGTGTACTATAAAAATTTTCACTATGAGTGGCAAACTGGTAGATACTATTGAGCATGAAGCCCCGGCCGATGATGGGAGCGAGTTCTGGAATTTGCGCACGAAAGACGGCCTGGATGCTGCCTATGGATATTATATTTATGTGGTGGAGGCTCCAGGTATCGGGGTAAAAAGGGGTAAATTTGCATTGATTAAATAACAATCATATAACTTACGTGATTCATCAACTTTATCGTCAGGAAACAATTCTTTCAAAAAAATTTATGAGAAGGTGATTCCTATGAAGAAATTAAATTTGATGATCCTCCTTTTATTCATGGGATATATGAATGCACAGGCACAATTTATTTCTGGCATTTCAAAGACCGGCACCACAGCCGCTTCATTCTTAGAAATTGGCGTGGGGCCCAAAGCGGTGGCTATGGGTGGGGCCTTTGCAGGCATAGCTGACGATGTTACCGCTGCTTACTGGAATGTAGCGGGACTGGCTCGCCTTCGCCGCGGGCAGGCCACCTTCATGCACGCCAACTGGCTGGTGGATGCTAATTTTGATTATGCTGCTGTAGCTTTACCGGTTCAAAATGTGGGAACTTTTGCCTTACATTTTACCGTGCTCTCCATTGACAAAGAACCGGTACGTACCGTTTTACAGCCAGAAGGTACCGGTGATTTTTTCAGCGGTTCAAGTATTGCCCTGGGGGCATCTTTCGCCTACAATCTCACCGATCGTTTTTCCATAGGTTTTACCGGTAAATTTATTAATGAAAGCATCTTTCGCAGCAGCGCCTCCACTTTTGCTTTTGATTTTGGCACACTTTTTACCACACCTTTAAAAGGCATGCGTCTGGGGGCAGCCATTGTTAATTTCGGTCCTAAAATGAAACTGGGAGGGCGAGACCTGGGAATCGTTTTCGATCCGGATCCCACTAAAGCTGGAAATAATAGTCAGATCCCGGCTTTACTGGAAACCGATGACTTCGATCTTCCTTTAGATTTTCGTGTGGGTGTAGCTATGGAAATCTTTCAGACCGAAAGCAATCGATTAACGGTAGCTCTGGATGCCAACACGCCCAATAACAATACAGCCAGTGTAAGTTTGGGGACCGAGTATGCTCTCAATGAAACCCTTTTTCTAAGGGCTGGATACAACAGTGCTTTTGAGAGGGATTCCGAAACCGATCTCAATTTTGGTGGCGGTATTCGCTATCCCTTAGGGGGAGATGTAAATTTTCGCTTCGATTACTCCTTCACCAATTTTGGAGTGCTGGGTAATATACACCGTTTTGCAGCTTACATTGAATTCTAAGTCGGCCTCCACTGAATGAAACCTGCTTCGTGTAAAATTTGGTTGTGGTTCATTTTAGGAGGTACTTTATTTGCGGGTTGTCGGATTTCTTCTTCTCCGGAGGCGGTGCGTTTATCTGGATGGGTTTCGAGTCCCAGTGAAGAACGGTTACTTGAAAAGACCTTAGCTCGTTTTCGGGAAAAATATCCGGATATTCTCGTCAAATATGAACCCATCCCGGGTAATTACAGCGAAAAAATCCAGCTCATGCTGGGCACTTACACGGCTCCAGACTTATTTTATCTAAAAGGAGAAACGGCACCATCTTATATGCGTTTCAACGTTCTTATGCCTTTGAACCAGTTTGTTGAAAAAGACACTTCTTTTGATGTAGAGGATTTCTACCCTTTTCTTTTAAAGGCCTTTACAAAGGATACAATTTATTATGGCTTTCCCAAGGATTTTAATCTGTACGTTTTATTTTACAACAAAAAAATGTTTGCAAAAGCAGGCATCGCAATTCCACCACAAACCTGGCAGGAACTGGTGCAAATTAGTCGGGTTTTGACCCTGGATCAGGACCATGATGGACAGCCGGAGCAGTGGGGGCTGGTCATTGAACCCAGTATTGAGATGGCCATGGCGTTTGTTTATCAGAACGGTGGACAATTTCAGGATGAAAATGGTAACCTGCGCATTACTGATCCTGAATTTTTGGAAGCTATGGAATTTTACTATGGACTTTATCGTGAGGGCGTGGCGACTTTACCCACCCAGGTGGGAGCTACCTGGAATGGTGACGCCTTTGGACGAGAAAGATGTGCCATGATTATTGCCGGTTCCTGGGTGATCCCCTTTTTAAAAGACAATTATCCCAAGGTTGAATACGGTGTGTCTCTGTTACCGGCGGGTAAAAAGCGTGGTACTGTAGCATTTACCAATGCCTATGCCATGCCAGAATATTGCCAGAAACCTCAACAAACCTGGATCTTGCTTCGCTACTTAACTGGTAAAGAAGGCATGGCCCAATGGACGAGTCTGGGATTAGCTCTGCCGGCGCGAAAAAGTGTGGCTCGAACGTTAGGATTTTATCATCATCCTGTTTACAAATATTTTATGGAAAGTACGGCTTTTGCACATGTCTTCCAGGTAAGTTATATGGAACGCTGGTATGATGAAACCCAGGCATCTTTACAGGCCATTTTTTTTAAGAAAAAATCTTTGAGGGATGAATTTCAAAAATTATTAAAACGTCTGGAAAAATACAAATTGCCTTAAAAATGAAAATTCCAGGGCGCAAAAAGGTTAACCTACAAAGTGCATTGACAGGCTATCTCTTCATTCTTGTGCCACTGCTTCTGTTTTCGGTGTTTTTGCTATTCCCTATGCTTTTTGCTTTCATGGTCAGTTTTTTTGACTGGAATCTTCTGGTTCCGGAAAAGCTGTTTGTAGGCATGAAAAATTATCTGGATCTGATTCACGATGAAGTTTTCTGGATTGCCATAAAAAATACCTTTATATATTCGGCTGGAGTAGTACCCACACAAACCCTTCTGGCCTTATTTTTAGCTTTTCTTATGAATCAAAAAATCCGTGGTCGCTCTTTTTTTCGGACAGCTTTTTACATTCCAGCTATTACCTCTTCGGTGGTGACTTCGGTAATTTTTGTCTGGATTTATTCTAAGCCGGGGCTACTGAACTATCTTTTATCCTTAATTGGCATTGAAGGTCCCGACTGGTTATCCAATCCGCACACAGCTCTGGGAGCCATCATGATGCTCAACATCTGGTCGACTTCCGGGTATTTTATGGTTTCCTTTCTGGCTGGCTTACAGTCCATACCACCAAGTGTGTATGAGGCCGCTCGCCTCGACGGTGCCAGCGTCTGGCAGCAATTCTGGAAAATCACCGTGCCCCTGGTACGCCCCATTACCTTTTTTGTGGTAGTTTTAAGCCTGATTGGCTGCTTTCAGGTTTTTGATCAAATTTATGTCATGTCGGCAGGGGGACCTGCTTATGCCACCACCACGCTTTCCTATTTTGTGTACACCAGTGCTTTTAAGTATTTCCGTTTCGGATATGGAGCTGCTGCCGCTATCATTCTGGCGTTGATTATTTTCACAGTCACTTTCGTTCAGAAACGCTATTTCCCCTCGGAGGCTTATTAAAAATGTGGCGGATTAAAAATATTTTTAGCCCTGGTAAGATTTTAATTTATTTATTGCTGCTGGTTCTGGTCGCTATTTATATTGGGCCATTTCTATTTTCGATTACCATCTCACTCAATTCCGGCCAGGATGTGTTTCGCTGGCCCATTAGATTTTTGCCCGAGCAGTGGACTTTAAATAATTATGTTAAGGTGTGGCAGCAATTACCATTCAACCGATGGTTGTTTAATAGCGTAGTGGTAGCACTCATACAGACTGCTACCAATCTATTTTTTGCTTCCCTTGCGGGTTTCACGTTTGCACGGTTAGATTTCCCGGGTAAAAATTTTATCTTTACCCTGTTTTTAGCTACTTTGATGATTCCAGGTATCATTCTCATCGTACCTCAGTTCATCCTTCTTAATCAATTTCGATTGATTAATACTTACACCGGACTTATTTTGCCGGGTATCGTGACGGTGGTTAATATCTTTCTCATGAAGCAATTTTTTGAAACCATTCCTCGCGATCTGGAAGATGCAGCTCGCATCGATGGCTGTTCATATTTTCGCATGTTCTGGCAGGTATTTTTACCTATTTCCACACCGGCCCTGGCGGCGGTAGCCATCTACACTTTTCAGGGAAGCTGGAACAATTTTCTGTGGCCGGTAATCGTCACTACCACCAAAGAAATGTTTACCTTACCGGTAGGTATGGCTTTTTTCAGACATGAATATCAGGTGCAGTGGACGCTGCTCATGGCAGGTACTGTAATTATTTCTTTACCAACTTTGCTAATTTTTTTAATCTTTCAACGATATTTTGTGCAGGGGATCGCTACGGTAG
>CAZMEG010000331.1:0-4699 GCA_964565205.1 uncultured Cytophagia bacterium | reverse complement strand
CTACCTGACTCCTTATTATATTTTCAAGAACAGACCACTTTGTTGAATCGGATTCTGGAGTTTATCTCAATTCTGCCCCTCCTGGCTTCTTTAATCCTTTTGACACGTTTATATTTAAAACACTCTTTTAATATCTACTTTTGGTTTTTAATTGCTGTCCTGTTTGCCGTCTTTACCAATGTTTACCTGGGCTTATGGCACACACTATATGATGTGATTTTTGATGCCGGTCATATTTTAAAGATGTTTTCTTTCACTTCGTTTTTGTTTGGCATTTTTGCCGAGCATCTCAGATTTTTACAGGTGGAATCTGAACTAAGATATTCCCTGGAAGAATCAAAAAACGAGCTTGAGCGTCGAGAACATTCCTATCTTGAGCTAATTGATAAAGTAGGGGATGGGATCCTTGTGGTAGACAAGGGAGGCATGGTTACTTATTGTAATGAATCATTAGCTAACAAACTTGAGCTTACCAGAAAAGAAGTCGTTGGTACCCATGTTTCTCATTTGCTTGGTAGTAATTATTTTGATCAAATAGCCCCGCTATTACAACAGGATACCCGGATTCAAGAAGGTCAATTCGAGAAGGAGCTTGTTACAGCTTCGGGTAAAAAAATACAGGCCAGAATACATTTTGTCCCATATCTGAATGAACATGGCGATTACAACGGATTTCATGCTGTCATTTCTGATGTGACAGAACAAAAACGCTTACAAAAGGAATTCGAGCATTTATTAAAAGAGAAGACCAGTAATCTGGAACTGTTTAAACAAAGTATTGAGCGATCCACAGAAGGAGTAATTATTACCGACGCCAGTGGGAAAATCCGTTATGTTAACCGTGCTTTCGAAATCTTAACCGGTTTCAAACAGGAGGAATTATTGGGAAAAAGCACCTCATTTCTGGTTTTTGATAAAACCAGTGAGCCCGTTCACACAAATTTGTGGGAAACGGTAAAAGATGGTAAAGTCTGGCGCGGAGAATTATTTACTCGAAAAAAAGACGGAGAAGGTTTTATTGGAGAAGTTTCTGTTATTCCCATAAATCTGGATTATGGTGAGGTTCAAAGTTATGTGTGGATGGAACGAGATGTGACTCGCAAGAAATCTCTGGAGAAAAATTTAAAGAAATATGCTGAAGAATTGAGCCAGAAAACGGGCGAATTAGAAGCGGCCAAGTCTTATTATGAAACGTTGATTTCCGGGATTTCCGATATTATTCTGGTGGTGGATATGGAGGGTAACTGTAATTTCATCAATGAATATGGTCAAAAAAGGCTGGGGTACACAGCCGAAGAATTAACCAAGAAGCATCTTCCTCGTTTTTTTGATGATTTGCTTTCACTGGAAAAAGGTTACGGAAAATCCATTCAGGTTGAGATAAAGGACTATGAATCCCCTATTGTAAACAAAGGTGGCCAGACTATTTTTTGTAGCTGGAATGCCCGGCCTCTGTTCGACAGTCAGAATCGCAGAATTGGTGCCATGGCGGTAGGACATGATATTACGGAATACAAGAAGTTGCAAAATGCATTAAAAGATTACGCGAAGAACCTGGAAATTAAAGTTAAGGAACGAACTCAGGCACTTCAGCAAAAAGTTAACCAACTGGCCAAAATTCTGGAAATCAGTGAAGAAATTCGCCTGAATGTGGATCTGGATGTAATTTTGAACAAAATTTGTGAATCAGTTCAGGCTCTGGGCTGGAATCGAGTAATCATTTCGTTGCGTGATTATGAAACTCGCACTTCGCGTCCCGTGGCAGTTGCGGGTCTTGAACCTGAGAAAGTCGAAGAAGTGATGCAATGGCAGGCCATTCCATTCGAACATACAGAAAAATACTTGCGTGAGGAATTCCGAATTAGCAATTCCTATTTTATCGATCATAAAAAGCATCTCATCGATCCCAGTACGCCATATTCTGTCTATGCCAATTTAGGAGAAAGGCAGGAAGATGAATGGCACTCCCTGGATGCCCTGCTTGTACCTATTCGATCTAAAAATAAAATTCTGGGTATCATTAGTGTGGATGATCCCGTAGATCGCAAACGGCCCACCCTGGAGAAAATTCGTGACCTGGAAATTTTTGCTTACAAAGCTGCTCTTGCCATCGAGAATGTTAATCTATTTCAAGCGCAAAAAGAAAAAGAACAGCAGGCAAATCTGCTTGCTGATATTGGCAAAATCTTCCATTCAAGTCTGGATTTGCAGGAAGTTGTAAAAGCCATTGCCGACAAGGCTGGCAAAGCCATGGGTGAGCTTTGTAGCCTGTTCCTCATGGATGAGGTGGAGAATTATTTAAAACCCTGCGCCACATATCATGAAAATCAAGAAGTTATAAAATTGCTGGACAAAGGAAGCAACTACTTTCCTACCAGTGCAGGAAAAGGGTTCCTGGGTAAAATATTGCGTGATGGTGAGCCCATTTTCTGGAAGGACATCGCCCAAGATGGTCATGAAAAATTCAAAGAAACACCGTTTCATTTTCTCGTGAAAGATTATCCAATTACTTCCCTTATGGCTCTACCTCTAAGCTTGCGCGGTCAGATATTTGGCGTCATGGTCTTCTTATCATTCAATGCTAAAAACCTTTATAAAAACTCACAATTTCAACTGGCACAGGAAATTGCTGAGCGAGCCTCGGTGGCCATAGAAAATGCCCGGCTTTTCAACGAAATTGAAAAGAAAGCCCGTGAATTGGAGCAGGTAAGTAAGCTAAAATCTGAATTTCTCACCAATGTTTCCCATGAATTACGAACCCCCTTAAATGCCATCATCACTTTGTCAGATATTTTGGTTAGAGGAATTTCGGGAAAATTAAACGAAGACCAGACCAAGCAAATGGAAATTATCCATAAAAGTGCTCGTAATCTGCTGAAATTAATAAATGATATTCTGGATTTGTCAAAAATTGAAGCCGGGAAAATTGAGCCCCTGTACTCTTTGATTCCTATTAAACCCGTTATCGTGGAAACTATCGAACAAATAAGGCCATTATGTAATGAAAAAGGCCTGGAGCTGGAATATGATTTTACTCCCGATGTTCCGGATGAAATTTATTCCGATCAGGACAAAATTAACCGGGCCCTGATTAATCTTTTGAGTAATGCCGTGAAATTTACCCCCCGGGGCAAAATAACCGTGAATGTAGCATTACAGGCCCCTAAAACTTTAAGAATAGATGTTTCCGATACCGGCATCGGGATTCCTTCTGACCGCCTGGAGGAAATCTTTAAGGAATTTCACCAGGTTGATCATTCGGATTCCAAAAAATATGGCGGGACCGGCCTGGGATTGTCGATCACTAAAAAGATCATTGATTTGCTCGATGGCAGTGTGCTGGTAAAAAGCGAAGTAGGAAAGGGCTCTACATTTACGCTGGTGATACCCTTTAAAGATAAAGAAGATATAAAAACTAAAGACCGGAGTGTCGAACCAGAAGTGACTGTAGTTACCCAAGAAGAAACCGATTTCCGCCTGACTCTGGAAGATGATCGTTTGAAAATCGATCCGGATAAAAAATTAATTTTAATTATCGACGATGATATGGAGGCAAATTATATTTTAGGTCAGTATCTGCATGAACATAATTACCAGGTAATCCAGTGCAGGATCGATGATGATGTATTTGATTTGTGTCAAAAATATCAGCCCTTTGCCATTATTCTCGATATTTTAATGCCAGAAAAAAGTGGCTGGGAAATATTAGAGGAATTAAAACACCATCCCGATACTCGCCATATACCGGTAGTTATCGTTTCAATTTTAGCCGAAAAGGAACGAGCCTACCATATGGGAGCTTCGGACTATTTAATCAAACCCTTTGAACCCGAAGATCTTTTAAACATTTTGGTAAAATTAGAAACGCAATCCAGAAAGAGAAGAGTAGTTTTGGACTTACCGAAGTTTTTGAATTTTAAGAAATTTTCTTTAAGGCGTGTAACTCAAGATTTAAAAACGACCAACGCTCACCGGACAAAAATATTGCTGGTAGATGATGACAAAAATACTCGTTATGCGATTCAATATATTTTAAAAGAAGCCGGTTATGAAATCTTTTTCGCCACTAACGGACGAGAAGCTATCCGTAAAGTAGCCAAAATAAATCCTGATTTAATCTTAATGGACATCATGATGCCCGGAATGAACGGCCTGGAAACTACAAAAATTTTGAAAGGTCGGGAAGCCTACAAACAAATTCCCATTATTGCCGTCACAGCAAAATCCATGAAAGAAGATCGAGAAAGAATCATTCTGGAAGGCTGTGATGACTACATAACCAAGCCTTTTGAAACAGAAACGATTTTAAACAAAATTGAATATTGGCTTGAAAAAAGACAGGCTGAAAATATTTAATTAGCCCACCTCAATTGTACCAGACTGAAACAAACATCTCCCTGAAGTACAATTAATTTTGATTTTTCTACAATTTTGCTTTTGAAAGTTCCAAATCGTTCATAAACATTCCTCCTCTTCATCCGGGTAAAAGGGCTTTATTTATACCTAAAAATTACCAGTACTATGTAATTTTTACAAATTTCTTCTTTGAATTATTTAAAAATTATCACCTAAAAAAGTCGGTAAGATATTAATCTATAAAATTTTTATTGCCCTGGCATTATGTTTGCTCATTTTGATGGACGTGTTAAAAAATTGCTCTTCTTCTTTGGAGGGAATTACAGATGAAAGTTAAAATTTG
>CAZMEG010000330.1:0-4701 GCA_964565205.1 uncultured Cytophagia bacterium | reverse complement strand
ATTATTAATAACTTATGAGTATTGTGAAACTCTAAAACCCCAAAAAACAGGAGGGAGAAATGAAGCGAAGATATTTTAGTACATTCCTACTGGTTAGTTTGCTCTTTGTTTTAAATTGCAGTAAAAATAAACCACAATCCGCACAGGCTACCCACCAGGACAAGCATTTTGATCCCGGTAAATCTGATCCCCGTGCCATCCAGGTTGTAGACCAGATGTGGAAGGCGCTGGGAGTGCCCGACCATTGGGAAAAAGCCCGTTATCTGAGTTTTCACTGGATCGTGGAACGAGAGGGGCAGACTGTGGCTGATTATCGCCATGACTGGGATCGGTACACCAATCGTTATCGCTTAGAAGGAAAGAATCGAGAGGGCAAACATGTGGTGGTTTTCATGAACCTGGAGACAAAACAGGGGCAAGCCTATGAAGATGGCCAGGCCGTGCCCACCGATTCTTTAAGCAAATATATCAATTTTGCCTATCAGAGATTCATCAATGACAGTTACTGGCTTTTGATGCCCTACAAATTGAAAGACCCGGGAGTTATTTTGCATTATGAAGGTGAAAAAGAAGAAAAAGGCCAAAAATATGACGTGGTAAAAGTAACTTTTGAAAACGTGGGCTTAACTCCCGGAGATACTTACTGGGCGTTTTTAAATAAACAAACCCATCTCATGGACAAATGGGAATATCTCTTACAAAATCGTCAACCTCCCCCACAGGTGGCCTGGTGGAAAGACTGGCGTGATTTTAATGGCATAAAACTGGCCCTGGACCGTGAATTTGAAGGTCGCCCTTTTCTCATTTATTTTAAAGATGTGAAAGTCTCTTCCGAAGTTGACGAACAAATCTTTCATTCTGACACGGGGAGGTTTGAATAGATTTTATCATTCCAACCAGGAGGGCGGCAAAGGCACATAGTTGATTTTTAAAGGTTGTTTTAGCTTATCTTCAAGGGCTTTTAAATCTGGCCGGTGAGGGGGTAAATCCTTTTTTGCTTCTCCGTTGGGTTTTATTGTTACGGTACTGGTTACGCCAAAAAGGCCTTTTTTAGCGTGCGTCCGATTTATTTGTAATCCATCTTTTGAAATGATGAAACGAGATTGCACAGCCCGACCCTCTCCTATCAAGCGAAATAAAAAACCCAGAATACCCGAGGTAGGGCGCCCATATAATCCATGAACATCATCGTAAACAATCACATCACCAAAATCGAGTAATCTATAGGTAATAATTCGTTTGTTAGTTACCTTTAATTTTGGCACAGCCAGGGTATCATAAAAAGAATACTGGTTGGGAGTCCGGCGGCCTCGACACCACCATATCTTCACGTTCATTGCCATGTTTGGTTCGGGACCCTTTTCAATATTTTTAATTACGTGGTCCTTTCTATACTCCACCACCATATCCTGACCATATTGATAAGATAAAACCGCAAAAAGAGGGGCCTGTTTTCGGGTAAGGCCGGTTCTTTGTAAAAACGCCTTAAACCAGTAATGATGCTTAATTAACAAAGGCACATTCATTGGATTTCGTTCCTGAAGGTGTCGGACAAGATACAATAAAACCTTTGCATTAAACCTGGCCACATTAGTAGTCGCGGTAAGATCATAACCCTGCTCACTCTGCATGGCCTGCAAAAGCTCTTCCATTGAGACTTCGTAATAGGTTCCATCATTGCCTTTAACCAGAACAGAAAAACAAAGAAAAATCATTAAAATATTTAATTTGCGAATCATAACAACCTGGAGGCAGCCGTTTATTATCTGAAACTACAAAAGATAAAACAGGTGCCAGGATTTTAAAGAAATACTTGGCAACATTATGCCACTCAAAAAACTTGCATTATTCACAACCGATTAATGGAGAGCTGGTTGCTGGATTAATGGAAAAGATTATCAATCTTCCAGTAATCCAGCACTTCAATACTCCGCAAACTCCTTCGTACACATCTCATTATGACACAAACAAACCTATTACTTTGCAGATGAATTTTTCAGGATATAAAACACTTGGCAGGTTTGTGAGGCAGTTTTACAGAAACATGTGAATCTAATTTACATCAAGACCTTCGATCAATTTTTTAATTCCGCTATGCTCAAATTTCACTTCGATTAACTTATGATTGCCCGCCGAAACTTCTTTTTTGATGACTTCTCCCACATCATCAAACTCCCGATGGTAAATCTTCTGTCCAATCCAGTAGGTTTCCTGAGGAGAATAGGAGACCACTTCCTGCAGGGCTTCTTTTCGTTTCTTGGATTCTGCCGGGGTTAATATTCTACCAGACTTCATCACTCTATCGACACTCACGGCATGGCTGGTTAAACACTTATCACAGCGCAACCAGACTTCTTTTAAATCCTCCGATTGCCCCACAAGCGTTAATTTTTGCACGATCTTACATTTTGGGCAATACCCTTTAAATTTTTTTCTTCTGAACTTCAACATTGAAACCCCTTTCTAATGATGTTAGTTATTATTTACCCATAAAATTAATAAAAATCAAGATATTTCCCATGAAATGCGCAAAATTTTCCATTTGCTTTTTAGAAAGATTACTTTATTTTTATTATATTCTTCGTGATAAAAAAACAGTTTTACAGAGCAATTGCCTGATAAAGTCGATCAATCTTTTTCTTTTCATCCCGTAATCGCCCGGTGGTTCAGGCAAAAGTTTGAGGAGCCGAGTCCACCGCAAGTGCAGGGATGGCCGGCCATCGCGGCCGGGAAGCATACTTTAATTCTGGCCCCCACCGGCTCCGGTAAGACCCTGGCGGCTTTCCTGTGGTGTATCGATGAATTGTTTCGCCTGAGCTTAAAAACAGGAATGGAGGCTTTTGTTCAGAATACAGCCGGAGTTCATACCCTGTATATTTCACCTTTAAAAGCCCTTAATAATGATATTCATCGTAATTTACAGGAACCGTTAAAAGGAATCCGCCAAACAGCCCTGCAATTGAATCTGCCAGTTCCTGAGATTCGAGTCATGGTACGCACCGGAGATACGCCTTCCCATGTGCGACAGTCCATGCTCCGTCGTCCTCCTCATATTTTGATCACCACACCGGAATCTTTGTTTCTGTTGCTAACTTCCGAACGTGGTCGACAGCTTTTTCAGGGATTACGTTACCTGATTGTGGATGAAATACATGCGCTCTGCAACAATAAACGCGGCGTACATTTGAGCCTCTCGCTGGAAAGGCTCATGCATCTTTGTCAGAAGGAGCCGGTACGCATTGGACTTTCCGCGACCCAGCGCCCCCTGGATCGCATTGCTAGTTTTCTGGGTGGTCAGATTTACCAAGCGCGCACAGATTCCTTTGAACCGCGGCCGGTTACCATCGTGGATTGTGGTCAACGTAAAGAACTAGATTTAAAGGTAGAATCACCGGTGGAGACCTTCAGTGAGTTGCCGGATGCCAGCGTGTGGCCAGCAGTCATTCAGAAGCTCTACCAGCTCATTCGTGCACATCGCACTACCCTGATTTTTGTCAACATGCGCGCTCAAACCGAACGCATTGCCCGCCGTCTTAATGAATTGCACCGAAGTATTACCGGGGATGAAAAGGCGGAGATTGCCCTGGCGCATCACGGTAGCCTTTCCAGGGAAACGCGCCATGATATCGAAGCTCGGCTTAAAAATGGAGAAATTCCGGCGGTAGTGGCCACGGCCTCCCTGGAACTGGGCATCGATATCGGTAGCATCGATCTTGTGGTGCAACTGGAATCGCCGCGGAGTATCACCTCGGCACTGCAACGGGTAGGAAGAAGTGGGCATCTGCTCAAAGCCACCAGTAAAGGACGCCTGATCCCACTGTATCCAGCCGACCTGGATGACTGCACGGCCTTGCTGCACTGCATGAAACAGGCGGACATCGAAGAAACTGTCACTCCGGAAAATTGTCTGGATGTACTGGCTCAGCAAATTGTGGCCGAAGTTTCCATGCAGGAATGGTCGCGCATCCGGCTTTACCAACTGGTTCGTCAAAGTTACTGCTACCGGAATTTACCCTTAATCTCATTTGATCGAGTCGTGGAAATGCTGGCTGGTAAATTTTCCGGCACCACCCTGCGAGCCCTGCAACCAAGAATTTCATGGGATAAAGTGAATGACCGGCTGGTGGCGCGGCGTGGAGCCCGTCTCAGTGCCGTCATGAATGCCGGGACCATCCCCGATCGAGGTTACTACGCAGTGTATCTAAACGAAGGCCATGTTAAACTTGGCGAAATGGAAGAGGAATTTGTTTTTGAATCCCGCATCGGCGATACGTTTTTCCTGGGTAACAACGAATGGCGAATCGATACCATCACCCATGACCGTATTCTGGTCTCGCCCGTGCATGCCCAGAAGCCGCGTCCGCCATTCTGGAAGGGCGATCTACTTTTCCGCGATCTTTCCACCAGTGAAAAAATCGGCTTGTTTCGTCAACAGCTTCTGGAAAAATTAGATACCCGGGAGGTCCAGAGCTGGCTGGAAACTCACTGGGAGGTGGATGCCGCCACAGCCAGAAATTTAATACAATATTTTTCACGTCAGCGGGAACATACGGGTGTCATACCCACACACCGGCGTTTTCTGGGAGAATGGTTTCGAGATAGTAACCATGAGCCCAATCTGGTTTTGCATGCCCCGGTAGGCGCGCGGGTGAATGGCCTCTGGGCTATGGCCATTGCCAGAGCACTGGAAAAACAATACGG
>CAZMEG010000329.1:0-4706 GCA_964565205.1 uncultured Cytophagia bacterium | reverse complement strand
GCATTAATCCTTCTATGCTCATTAAGTTTTGTGAAGCACTATGGATGTTTTAGTCTGAATAATTCGAAAAATTTTTAATATTTACTTCCCAGACTCTAAACCCTGGCAGGGTTTTAAACCTCTGGCAGGGTTGGCAAAAATCCTATCTCTTCCCAAGAAGGTAAACTTGAGTTTTCTACTTCAGCGTTCGTAAATAAGCCACCAGATCGATAACTTCTTCATCGCTTAATTTAAAATTTTTCATCGGGGTACCGGGTATCAATTCATTTGGATTTTTGATTAAATGGAACATATAGGTTTCCGTTAGTTTGCTGCCTACATGAGTTAATTCGGGTCCAATGTTTTGCCCCTCATCCCCGATTTTATGGCAACCCAGACAACCATATTCTTCAATTAAACTTTTACCCGAGGTCACAAAATCTTCATCCGCTTCTGACCAGTCAAAGTTAGGGGAAGTGAACAGATCATCTCGACGCATATTCATGAGATAGGCTGCAATATTCAGGGCTTCCTGACGGGTTAAGCCAAAATTGGGCATGCGAATCACAGGCCTCACATTCTTTTTCTCCCAGCGAATGCGATAAGGTTGTAATAGAAAGTCAAGAAGCCAGTCGGGTTGATATTTGTTGCCAGAATACTCCAGACCCGGCGGAATATTTACATCTTGCGAAGTACTCCAGTGACAGACTCCGCACTTAAGTTCAGCGAAAAGAATCGCCCCTTCGCCGGCATCTCCCTGTGTGATATCGACGGCTTCTTTTTTTGTCTCGGTTAATTCTGCTTCTTTGGTCTTAACCATAGCTTTTTTGGCCTTTTCCCCTTCATAGGCCCCCCAGGCAGTTAATAAAATAATTAAAAACACCGTCAGTCCCCCCAGGGTCACAGCTACCGGTCGTTTAGATAAGCGACGTTCAGGGTTACGATCCAGGAAAGGGAGCAGGATGAGCAAGGTAAAGAAAGCCCCGGGCAGAATCACGGCTCCAATGATTTCCAGTTTGCCTTCAAAAATTTTTAGCAACTGAAATAAACTGTAAAAATACCAGTCTGGCCGTGGAATGAATGAGGTATCATTCGGATTAGCTTTTGGGTCCAGAGGAGCGCCAAAGTTCACGGCCAGGGTTACTATAATTGCAATGACCAGGAACGCTACCAGACTATCGCGAAACAATTGCCCCGGATAAAATCGCCCATTGTACGTAACCGGATCGCCTTCTTTTAACCAGGGCGGCGTGGGTCCATAATAGCGAATGTAAAATATATGCAATCCCACCAGTGCCAGCAGGGAAATTGGAAGAATAATTACATGTATGGTAAAAAATCGGGACAGGGTGATGGAACTCATTTCGGGACCGCCCTGCAAAATTTTAATCAAATACTTACCTACAACCGGTACGACTCCCGCAATATTAATGCCCACTTTGGTGGCAAAATAAGCTTTCATGTCCCAGGGCAGTAAATATCCGGTGAAGGCGAAGCCCAGAACCAGAAGCAGTAGAAAAACACCAAACACCCAGGTCAATTGACGTGGACGCTTATAGGCACCGTAAAAGAAAGTACGCATCATGTGCAGAAAGATCAAAATGACCATCCCGCTGGCAGCAAAATAATGAATACCCCGAATGATTTTACCAAAAATCACCCGGGTTTCGATGTAGCGAACACTCTCCCAGGCGGCATTAGCATTTGGGGAATAATAAAACGCCAGCAAAATCCCGGTGACTATTTGCACGGTGATCAAGGCAATTAAAGCTGATCCCAGCGTATGAGGCCAGCTCACTCCTTTCGGCATGGGTTCTTGAAGAAAATCTTTGAATAATTTGATTAGACCATTATCTAGTAGCTTTTCCTTCTTCATAAGCTTTTCCTTTTGTGATTTTTTAATTTTAGTAATCAAGCGGGAAGTTTAATCACGATCTGTTCGTTTTTGATTTGAACATCCAGAAGTTGTAAAGGTCTGGGTGGCGGACCAGCCACAACTTTACCATCGATGTCATATTTCCCACCATGACAGGGGCAAACAAAAAGCTTCTCTTCAGCATTCCATGCCACGTTGCATCCCATATGAGAACAGACCGGTGAAAAAACCTTCAAGCGGTCATCATTGTCCTGTTCGAGCAGCACCCACACAAAAGCCTTTTTCTCCTGACGTGTGTAATCGGCTTCAGTGATGTAAGTGAATTCAGCTTTTTGAGGTGTCCCCGGTGTAAATTTACCCCTTGAACCAATGGGGATCCATTTTTCGCCGGTTTTCCGCAGTACTGGCGTTAATAAATAGCCGAGACCGGGAATAGCAAGCAGTAAAGCAATGAGGCCGTTCAAGAGGGCGATAGCGATCTTAATAAACCCTCGACGAGAAATTTCACCTACACTCGTATTTAATTGTTCACTCATACCTTTTCACCTTATTTTTTTCTAATTTACCGCCGGATTGAATCTATTCGAAGTTACAAACATTTATTAAAACCCCAAATATTTCAACTTTTACATGTGTTTGATTACCGGAGAATACTTATTTTTTCCGTTTCAATTTCCAGAAACACCCTGTCGTCTTTATGCAAATTGAAATCTTCATCTGAAACTAATTTTTTTACACGTAGGGAAATGCCATTCACAGACACTTCATATTCTACCATCGAACCAGAAAAGTGGATATGTTTTATCCGGGTGGGAATGGCACGGTTATGGTTCGCGTCAAGGGTCAATTTAAGAAATTCGGGTCGCAACCCAATTTGAATTATATCATTGGCCTGTATCCGATCATCCATTTGTGGAAGTTTCAGTTTAAATTTATCATTTAACACCAGCCAGAAGGAACCTTTAGATTTGGTAACCCTTCCTTTTAAAATGTTGGAATTACCCACAAATTGAGCCACAAAGGCATCTTGAGGATTGTAATAAATTTCTCTTGGGGTACCTACCTGATGACATACTCCCTGATTTAAAACCGCAATTCGATCCGAGATAGCCAGGGCTTCATCCTGATCATGCGTCACGTAAATTGTGGTAATGTTCAACCTTTTTTGCAGGGATCGGATTTCCTCGCGTGTTTCCATACGGAGTCGGGCATCCAGGTTACTGAGGGGCTCATCGAGCAAAAGTATTTCTGGCTCAATGACAATGGCTCTTGCCAGAGCCACACGCTGCTGTTGCCCCCCGGAAAGTTCGGTTACTTTGCGCGCTTCAAACCCTGTCATATCCACAAGTTCCAGAGCGCGAGCCACTTTCTCTTTAATTTTGGCTCGGGGCCATTTACGGGCCTGCAATCCAAAAGCCACATTTTCAAAAACGGTCATGTGAGGAAACAGGGCATAATTTTGAAACACCATACCTGTGTTACGCCGGTCCGGAGGAAGACGTGTAACCTCACGCTGATCAAAAAATATCTGTCCCTCGGTTGGAAACTCCAGGCCAGCGATCATTCGTAAGGTTGTGGTCTTGCCACATCCACTGGGTCCCAGAAGACTGAAAAATTCTCCCGACTGTATTTCCAGGTTTAAATCTTTGACGGCGGTTAACGAGCCAAAACGTTTAACTAAATTTTTTAAAATAACCTTCATCTAACTGCTTTTAATGCGTTCATCCCAGTATTTCATCCACTCTTTGGACTTTTTTGAAAAGACTTTCCAGTCGATTTTCATTTCTTTAATTTCCGTGTCGGTTATCCAGCGAGGCAATTGTTCTCTGGGAATATCCTGACGGGTGGGAATCCGAAAATACTTTTTTGCCTGGATAATGAATGCCTCACGGGTGGTTATAAATTCGTAAAATTTTCTGGCCAGCTCCGGATGTTTACAGTGAGCCACGATGGCCAGCCCCTCGACAATGACAGGCGTACCACTTTTGGGAATCACATAGTCAAAAGGATACCCGTACATTTGCTTTTGTAATTCAATGTCCGGCATATTCCACAGAGTTACCAGGGCTTCTCGTCGGGATAATTGCAAATACATGAGTGTTGGATTGGGCGGATAAGATTTGGTGTTGGCATCCAGTTTACGCAGCCATTCATAGCCCTGTTCAGGGGAGCCGGTTTTCTGGTAAAACCGCCAGATCATCGCCGAAAAGATGACGCGCATGGTACCCGAAGCCAGTGGATATCGAATCACAATTTTCCCTCTCCATTTAGGGTCTAAAAGGTCGTCCCAGTCCTGTGGAGCTGTGTCACGGTTGAGTACTTGAGAATTAAAGGCTATGACCTCAGGCGTTAAAAAAGTACCATACCATCGATCGAGAGAATCTCGATATGCCGGATTAATTTTCTCCGCCCAGCTTGGTCGATACGGTTGCAGCAGGCCTTCTTCAGCCGCGTTCATAAAAAAAGGCGAAGGGGCTCCCCACCAGATGTCCGCCTGCGGATTACTTTTTTCAGAGCGGATACGGTCCAGCACATCCTGGGAACCCATGTCCAGCCACTGCACTTTCACGCCGGGATGGGCTTCTTCAAAACGTTGGGCAAATTCGCTGAGCATTTCTTTACCATGGGGAGAATACACCACCACACGATTTTCCTCCCCCTTATTTTGAGAATTCGAACAAGCACCAATTTGTATTATCAACACAAAAATTATAGACCAGTGAATCTTTTTCTTTTTCATCCGTAAAACCATTGTTAATTCTATGAAATTTCGCAAATCAATCTAATTTGACGAAAAATTAATGATTGCCTGGCAAAAAGTCAATTTATTAATTGATCTATTGGCATGGAC
>CAZMEG010000328.1:0-4710 GCA_964565205.1 uncultured Cytophagia bacterium | reverse complement strand
GTAGTTAGGTGTCAGGAGTATTGGAGTGATGGAATAATGGAGTATTGAAAAACTTTTCCATTAATCCAACACTCCAGTACTCCATTAATAATGCAAGTTAAATAAAATTGAATTGGTCCTTTTCAAAAAATTCTAACAATGCTCTTCCGCATGATAAGAACTTCTTACCAGGGGTCCGGACTCCACATGTTTGAAGCCCATCTTCAGTCCCTCCTGTTTTAGCATAAGAAATTCATCGGGATGGACAAAGCGGTCTACCGGGAGATGGTTTTTGGTGGGTTGCAAATACTGGCCAAGGGTTAAAATGTCTACCTCTACCTGCCGTAAATCTTGCATCACCTGCAGAACTTCCTCGGTGGTTTCACCAATGCCCAGCATCAAACCGGACTTGGTGAGCATGCCACGCTTTTTGGCGTGTTCCAGAATTCTCAGACTCCATTCGTATTTACCCTGGGGGCGCACCGGGCGATACAGTCTTGGCACCGTCTCCGTGTTATGGTTAAGAATATCAGGCTTTGCTTTAATCACAATATCCAGAGCCTGCAGATCACCTTTGAAGTCTGGAATGAGTACCTCCACCCGACAGCCCGGAACATGCCGACGAATCTGCCGAATGGTAGCAGCAAAAATGCTGGCTCCGCCATCGGGAAGTTCATCGCGATTGACCGAGGTGATGACGGCATGACGCAGTCGCATTTTTTTCACCGCTTCGGCTACCCGACGCGGTTCATCCAGATCCAGAAAAGTCGGTCGACCGGTTTTCACGGCACAGAATCCACAACTGCGTGTACAAATATCGCCGAGAATCATGAAAGTAGCGGTACCTCGCCCCCAGCACTCCCCTACGTTGGGACACCTGGCTTCCTGACATACGGTATGTAAACCGTGGGTATCGACAATCTGTCTGACCTGATTGTATTCCGCCCCGTAGGGTAGCTTAACTTTTAACCATTCCGGCCGACGTGTTCTGGTTTCTTCCGTTGTAATTTCCATAAATAAATTTTATCCTGTTAATGAATGACCATTAGCATCAATTAGCGGTTTCCTTAAAATTAAAACAAGCCACTCGTATCAAAATTTTGTAGATAATAAGCGATTCTTTGCAAAAACTGCCCGGCCATAGCTCCATCCACCAGACGATGATCGAAAGACAGAGAAATGTACATCATATCCCGGATGGCGATAGCCTCATTGATCACCACCGGACGCTTTTTAATTACCCCTAAACCCAGAATCGCTACCTGGGGTTGATTAATAATCGGAAATCCCAGAAGCGTGCCAAAACTACCCATGTTTGTAATGGAAAAGGTACCATTCTGTACATCATCGGGGTTCAGTTTTCGGCTGCGAGCACGCTGCACCAGATCATTGGCCGCCCGGGCTAACCCGAGCACATTCATGCCGTCGGCATTTTTAATCACCGGCACAATCAAACCGTAATTTTCCAGGGCCACAGCGATACCAATATTGATGTATTTTTTTCGGATGATTTTGTCGCCCTCTACAGAACTATTAACCAGGGGATAATCACGTAAAGCCTTTGCACAGGCATGAATGATAAACGGCATGTACGTTAGTTTAAAGCCCTCTCGTCGTTGAAATTCATCTTTGTACTTTTCACGAAAGCGCACCAGATTGGTCATATCCACTTCATCCAGAGCAAACACATGGGGGGAAGTCTTGACGCTGTTTACCATATGAGCGGCAATGGATTTGCGCATGTGGTCCATGGGAATGACTTCCACCTTTTCATCCGCATATTCTGGCTGTGCCGGTGGCACATAGGCTGGGGCTGGTTTCGGTTCTTCTCTGGGTGGAGCTTCCACCTCGGGCACTGCTCTGGGAGGCACATATCGAGACCGCCGTTCAATATAATCCAGGATATCCCTTTTGGTCACACGTCCTCCCGCCCCTGTGCCTTCAATCTGCTCTAATTCCTCTTTGGGAATGCCTTCGGCACGAGCGATACTTCGAACCAGCGGCGAATAAAATCTCTTTTTGCGATCTGTTCGGGGTATTTCTTCTGTAACTGGAATTGCCGGTTCCGGTGCAGGGGGTGGAGTTTGCGGTTGAGCTGCAACCGCCGGTTCAATTTTGGGTTCTTTTTCAGGTGTTACCGGTGAGGGTTCCGGTTCGGGTTTCTTTTCAGGTTCAGGCGGGGCTTCTACGGGTTTTTCGGCTGTTTCGGCCGCAGCTTCCTCGGTTTCAATTTCAGCAATTACACTGCCCACCTTAACGGTCTCTCCTTCTTTGGCCAGTATTTTTTTCAAAACCCCGGAATGGGGGGATGGAATTTCAGAATCGACTTTGTCTGTACTTATTTCAAGAATAACCTCATCCCGTTCCACCCTATCGCCCTCTTTTTTCAACCATTTAATAATGGTACCCTCGGTAATACTTTCACCCATTTGAGGCATGACCATTTCAGCTTTCATAACTTCTTACTCTCCCCTCTTTTTCTCTATTATTTTACAGTTCACTTTAATTTTTCTTTCCAAAAATTTTTTTATATTGACCATGATAATGAAGTTAAGTAGTCATTACTCCATCACTCCTGAACTCCACTACTCCAATAATTCTTTACATTCGGTTAAAGTGCTTCAGCAATGAGTTCGGCTATGTCTTTTACATCCACCTCATTCTCTTTGCCGCGTACCTTTCGGGCATCGTCCATCATGATGTTGCAAAAGGGACAGGCCACCGCTACCAGTTCGGCTTCGGTTTTCTCCACATCGGCAAAGCGTACCAGATTAACCCGTTTGTCAGGTTCCTCATCCATCCACATCATGCCACCCCCGGCGCCACAGCATAAACCTTTGCGGCGATTACGCCACATTTCCACCATTCCGTCGTTAGTCACCGACTTAACCACCTGACGGGGTTGCTCAAATACTTCATTATGTCTGCCCAGATAACAGGCGTCATGATAAGTCACTTTTTTGCTAACGTTTTTATTGACGCTAATCTTCCCACTTTCGATCAATTCATTCAACAAAATCGAATGGTGAATGACTTCAAAATCGCCGCCAAAATCTTTATATTCATTACCCAGGGTATTGAAACAATGAGGACAGGTGGTGATGATTTTTTGAAATTTGTACTTTTTCAAGGTCTCGATATTAGCTTCGGCCATCATTTGAAATAGATATTCCTGGCCAATACGGCGGGCAGAATCGCCTGTACATTTTTCTTCCAGGCCAAGCACGGCAAAATCCACTCCGGCGGCATTTAATATTTTCACCAGCGATCTTGCCACATTTTGATTTTTCAAATCATAGGAAGCCGCACAACCCACCCAGTACAGATATTCCGCTTCCTTCTTTTCACTCATAAGGGGCACGTCCAGACCTTCAGCCCATTTTATTCGGTTCTGGTGCGGTAACCCCCACGGATTGCCGATGTTTTCCATATTCTCCAGCGCTTTGGCCGCTTCCGGCGACACGTTTCCCTCATCCATGACCAGATAGCGCCGCATGTCGACGATATCATCCACATGTTCAATGAACACGGGACAATTTTCCACACAGCCCAGACAGGTGGTACATGCCCAGATAACATCCTCGGTGATGGTATCCCCAATAAGCTTTTTGGAAAATTTATCCCCTTCACCTTTCAGCAACCACGGGCCCTTTTCATTCAAATATTCCTTTAAGTTATGAATTAAAAGAGCAGGATTTAATTCTTTCCCCGAATGGTAAGCCGGGCAATTGTCCTGGCAACGTCCGCATTCAGTACAGGCATACAAATCCAGAAGTTGTGGCCAGGTAAAATCTTCAATTTTTCCAACACCAATAGCAACATCCTCCGACTCGAAATCAATTTGCTCGAAATCAATTTTTTTCAAAACACCCCGTTTGCGATCTTTCGGATTTCTGCGCAATAAAATGTTGGGTAAAGCACCCAGGATGTGAACATGCTTTGAATGCGGAATATAGGCTAAAAATGCCAGAATAATCAAATTATGTAACCACCAGAAAATATGGTATCCGATGGGCATGGAAGCTACAGGCTCGCTTTCACTGATAAAGCTGGCAAAAAGTCGGGAGACCGGGGTGAAACCGGCTAATTCCCGCTCAAACTTGAGAATATAGCCGTTGGTAAAAAACATGGAAATCATCAGGGTCATGATCATACCCAGAATAATTCCCGCATCAATCTGGGCATGTATATCCCGGCGTAATCGCGGGGGTCGTACAATGTAACGTCGAATGACGGCAATGGTTATGGCCACTATCACAGCAAATCCAAAAAAATCAAAAGAAGTAGCCAGGACCGCTTCGATTTGGTGACCAAAAACCAGACCCCAGTGAAAACCGGGATTATAGCCCCGGGCAAACATCTCAATAGTGGCAAATCCGAGGACCATAAAGCCCCAGAATATGAAAAAATGCCCCCAGCCGGAGGGTTCGCGCACCACGGTTCTCTGGCCAAAGAAGAATTTCAGCACCGATTGTATTCGCCAGCCCCAGTCCTTAATCGGATCGTAAGCAGGTTTACCCATTTTTATAAAGCGAAAAATGCGATAAACACTCCACAAAAAGAAGCTTACCGAAGCTATTATCAAAATTGTTAAAATGATCCGCTCCACCTTTCAAACCTTAATTTCATAGTACTCCCTAAGATAAAATTCTTAATTTAGACAAAACTTATATATTCTTAGAATTATTACAAATTTCTTCGCCTAAATTAACGATCCACACACCCCAGCAC
>CAZMEG010000327.1:1285-4711 GCA_964565205.1 uncultured Cytophagia bacterium | reverse complement strand
ATGCTTAAAAAAATTTCGCGTCTGAGTTTCTAAACAAAAAGTACCAAAACCGCTACCAATCTCTAATATTGTGTCCGGATTAACTTTAAATCTTTTACACTGCTCAATGATGAAATCCACACGTTTTTTGAATATTTTTTCTCTACGCACCGGTTCAGATTGTGGAAATATGCGCTCACACCAGAATTTGTAACTTTTGGAGTTAAGGTAATGCTGCTTAAGCAAACCAGGAGAGGGTCTGGGATTAGCGTAAACAGTTTTACAATGGTAACACTCAACAAATCGAACATTTAATTTAATAAATACTTCATGGAATTTATTTTTACCACAGGCCGGGCAATTTACCGGAACAAACTGATTTTGATGTGTGAGAAGCCACTGACGGTCTTCTTCACACAATTTTTCCATTTGTTGAACCAGTCTGGACGGCCGAATGGCTTCTTCTGTGAAAATTTCCTGAATATTGCCCATATTAATAATGCCGTCATGATTATTTGTACTTATTCACATCGATCAAATCGGAACGGACCGGGCCATAAGCCGCGGGCTCTCCCCAGATGTTATCTTTAACCCACTGTCCGTTTTCAATTCTCCACACTCTTGGATCGCGAAAGGTGTCCGCGATGCGCCAGAACTCTTCTTCGGTCATATTAACGTAATCAAGCCAGTAGTAGAGATCGCTGGAAACCACATGATCATATTTTCTCACCATTTCAATCCCCTGTTCCCGTGTCATATAACCGGCGCGGATGTCCTTGCTGGCGTGATCGGAGGCACGCCCATAACCAAACTTGATGAACTTAAGAAGATCGTGCACCCCATTTTCATAACGATCGTCCAGATTGGAAAACAGACGGTATGTACGTTCAAAGGGTTTGGAAGCCCACTCATGGCCGTAAAGCTCTTTCATGAGCTTCGCCTGTTTATTGGCGTCCCATTTGATATAATTCCCCAAAGCAATTCCACGAATCCCAACCTCAGCATATTCTTCATCGGTAGGAAATCGATACATTTGCAGATCCTGTACGCTCACACCTTCTTCTTCATCCAGCATGTCGTACCAGTCGTAACCATGTAAATTGTGTTCAACTCTTGTACGTTGACTGTATTCTACGAAATCGTCCGGGGAGAACATTCCTGCCAATTCAGCCCAGCCCACTTCGCCCCAGATGACCAGAGGAATACGATACTTTACGGCAATATGAAAAGGCACGGTGTTAATTCCACAATGGGCATGCCAGTTCATATCGCCCATTTTTTTAAACCCCACACGATTGAGTTTGATAAGCGTTTTTACGCTGGGGCGGTAGACAATATGATCGCATCCCAGGACATCACGAGCACGATCAAGATTTCGCTGGCCTTCTGGCAGGTAATTATTTCCATGGTAGGTCACTAACAGGGGATTCAATCCCAGTAAGTTTTTGGCAACGTGAGCTTGAAAATAGCTGTCTTTTCCACCACCAAACGGTACGACACAATCATAATTACTGCCATCTTTGCTGCGATACCGGTCTACTAACTCTTTAAGTAGTTGAAAGCGCCGTTGCCATTCCTCATCAGAAATGGCGTTATATTCTTCCGCTACACGACAGGCAGAACAAACCCCCTCCTCATCAAAAATCAAATTTACAGCCACAGCAGGGTATACACAACGACTACAGTATTGCATTGGTAATGGTTTTCTTTTTGTTAAAAATTATCGGTTTTTGATTTCAAAGCTTTATTGATCGCTAATTGTGGATTTCCGATGCTTGAACTATCGCGAAGATATTCGTCAATCCACTCTGGTTTTCTGACGTTTAACCCTTTTTCGTAAAGATATTTCTTTGCATTCCACACACTCTGTTCGGTGTAATGAAAGATATTGGCAGCAGCAACCGCCGAAGCATGGCCATACAAAATACCCTCGGCAAAATGCTCCCACTTCCCTACCCCACCACAGGCGATGACCGGTATGGAGACGGCATCGCTAACTTGCCGAATCAAATTTAAATCATAGCCTTTTCCGGTTCCATCCCGGTCAATGCTGTTTAAAAAGATTTCTCCCGCCCCTCTGCTCTCCACTTCTTTTGCCCACATAACAGGGTCCATGCCAGTAGACACCCGCCCCCTTTCGGTCATCACTTCGTAATTTCCATTTTCATTTATTTTTACGTCAATAGAAACAACAATGCATTGTGACCCAAATATTTTAGCACTTTTAGAAATAAAATCGGGGTCTTCAATGGCTCTGGTGTTGAGGGTGACTTTGTCAGCTCCAGCGGCCAAACGCTGTCGAATGTCATCGATGGTGCGGATTTTGCCTCCAAAGGTCAATGGCATGAAAGCCGCTTCTGACACGGTTTTAATGATTTGTAGGATATCCGTGGATTTTTGATTAAAACCTCGCAACTCCTCTGACTCGGACGGTGCAGGTGGACTGATATCCAGGTAAATTAACTCATCAGCCGTCCAGACATTTAAGCGGTGCACAATAGTTACTGGATTTCCCAGGGGTTGATATCGTCGAAACTGACGACTCTGAACCAGGATACCGTTACGAAGCAATAGAACTGGAATAAGGCGAATTTTTAACATGTTATTAAATCCATTGAAATTTCTGTGCACTTTATGTGCTTCGTGGTAAAAAACAATTTTGAATTTTTTTAAAATTTCGGATTAATTCACAATGGATTAATGGAGTGCTGAATTGTTGGATTTATGAAAATTTTTTCAATCTCCAGTAATAAATTATTCAGGATAGTTCTTTGCGCCTTTGTGCCTTTGCATGTGATCAGGTTTTTATCTCTAAAAAATTTTTTAGCAGACGTATCCCTGCCGATTGACTTTTTTCCGGATGAAACTGCACACCAAAGATATTTTCTTTCTGGATGCTGGCTGTTACCTGCAGGCCATATTGACAGATAGAGGACACCCAGGCTGGATTTTCTGCAATAAACTGGTAACTGTGAACAAAATAGAAGGTGGTTCTATCGTAAATCCCTCTGAATAAAGGATCAGGTGTTTTGATTTGTACCTCGTTCCAGCCTATATGAGGCAATCGTAGACCCGAATGAGAGACATCAATTTTTTCCACCCTACCTGGAATCCAGCCCAACCCCTCATGATGACCAAATTCGAAACCAACTTTCGCAAGGATTTGCATACCCACACAGATGCCCAGAAAGGGTTTGCCTTTTTCCAGCACTTCCCGCTGCAAAATTTCGAGAAGTCCTAAATCGGCCAGGCCCTTGCGACATCTCTCAAACGCGCCCACGCCTGGTAAAACCAGATGAGACGCTGCCTGAATATCGCTGTCTCTGTTAGAAATTTTTACAGGATAGTCCAAAACCCGAAAAGCGTTGTAAACCGATTTGACATTCCCACACCCGTAATCCAAAATAACTACATTTTTACTTTGCATGGGGTTCAATAATTATTGCT
>CAZMEG010000327.1:0-1275 GCA_964565205.1 uncultured Cytophagia bacterium | reverse complement strand
CAAATGGATGATTTGTTCTGCAGTGTGAATAGCTTGATTGGGATTATCACAAAAAGTGAACACAACACCGTGACGATTGGTGTGATTACACACCTGAGGTACCACATCGCCCTCTTTCACATAAATTTGCAAAAGACCCACTTCAGGACGATGACGAAGAGTTTTTATATCCAAAATTTTTTTTACGTTTCCCGGTTTTAAAAACAAATAACGATTCCCTTGAAAACAGACAGGAGACTTTCGTAAATATTGAAAATCTGGTTTCTTGCCGAGAGCAATGTCTAAAGCTGCTTTAACCAGGTTTACATCATAAACACGAGGAATTGTGAGAGTGGAGAAGAACCCCCCACTTAAACGAGCAGCCAGTTCGATCAGCATGGCTCCATCCGGCCCAAGAACGATATCTCCCTTAACCGTGCCTCGTTTAATACCAAGCGCACGGGCCGCTTGAAAGATCAGATCATTTAGTTTTTCATCAATCGCTGGGGAAAAACGACTGGGAGTGTTACCCCCATTCTCAATTACAAAGGGGGCAAATCTTTCCAGGTGATCATAATTGCGATCTGCAATGGCAATGGTTACAGCACAATCATCCCATATAACAGATTCGGTACTTAATTGGGGTCCCTCAACCCATTGTTCAAAGATCAGTTTTCCTTTCGACGAAAAACTCTGCGCATGGTGGTATGCCCATTGCAAGTATTGTAGAGAAAGACCGGGCATTAATCGTAATACCCCCCTGGCCCCTCGACTGTCCACGGGCTTCAATACACATGAATCTTCATTTTTTCTGTATAAAGTCACGAAGTGGTCAAAATTTTCTACCAGGTGGAACCTGGGGGTTGGGACCCGGTATTGCAGGAATTGTTTCTTCATTAAAGATTTGTCGGAAGCCAGAACTGCTGTTTCAAGAGAATGGGCTGGCAGACCAAGATATCTGGCAACTTTTGTAACCGTCAAAGTAGCATCACAGGCAATGGTGAGAATTCCCTGAATTTTATTTCTTTCCGGGTGCTGCAATACCGCCTGCAGGGTGTCATCGGGGTCATAAACGCTGGCATGAATAAAATCATCTGCAAAAGCTCTACCAGGTGCCCCTGGATCACCATCGCTCACCAGCACACGATACCCCAGTTCTTTTACGGTTTGGATGCCGGCAACGGCTTCTCGACCTGCACCAATAAGTAGAATCGTTTCTCGCATCTTTTTTGTTTAAATTAGCCTGAAAAATTCCTAAGGCGGCGGAGCCGCAACCAAAAAGGCAAAACGATTAAT
>CAZMEG010000326.1:0-4734 GCA_964565205.1 uncultured Cytophagia bacterium | reverse complement strand
TTTTGTTAAATAAATAGGTGCAACTTTGTGAGAATGAACCTGTTTTCGTATTTTTCATTTTTAATGATATTTACTATTGCTACCAGTAACCTGGCCAAATCTCCATATTCTAATCACTGGATCTATGTTAGTAAAAATCTAAATAACCCAAAAGAATTTAGTGAACTAATTCACCTCATAAAGCAGGCCAGTAAATATAAATATAATGGCATCGTTCTGGATGCTGGCCTGGACCGATTATGTTTTCAACCTCCTGCTTATTTCCGACGTTTGCAAAGAATGAAATTTTTGGCCGATTCTCTGCACATTGAAATCGTCCCCATGATTTTTTCCATCGGATATGCGAGCAGCCTTATTGCGCATAATCCCAATTTAGCCGAAGGTCTTCCGGTAAAAGACGCACCATTCGTAATTTCTAAAGGTTGGGCTCGACCTGTTCCAGATGCAGACGTAAAAATAATTAATGGTGATTTTGAAGAAGTCGACAATGGCCGATTTTTGGGTTACCAGATTCAGGATCAACCGGGGGAAATTAGTTTTGTGGATACCAGAGTTGCCAGAAAGGGGCATCAGTCGATCCGTTTTGAAAATTTTAGCCTTACCAGGACAGGAAATGGCCGGTTGATGCAGAGCATTCAAGTGAAACCTTACCGTGCCTATGTAATCAGCTTCTGGATTAAAACCGAAAATCTGGACACTGAAAATTTTAAATTGCAAATTTATGCCGGTCGTCATGGTTTATATTTTTATAAACCAAAATTGCCGGCCACTTCAGGTTGGCATAAAATTTCTTATCTCTTTAACTCACAGGATCACACCAGACTGAGAATATATATAGGGGTCTGGCAGGCTAAAAAAGGCCGGTTCTGGCTTGATAACATTACTATTAGACCCGCTGGCTTAACCAATGTTCTTCGCAGGTCTGGAACCCCCGTAATTGTGAAAAAAGCTTCTACCAGGGAAATTTTGCAGGAAAATAGAGATTACGCAGCCATTTATGATGCTAAGCTTTCTCCTTATTCACCATTTCATGAACACCCTGGAATTCGAATATTACCTGAGGCCAATCTCCAGGATGGCGACACATTACTGGTAAGCTGGTATCATTCGGTGCTTTTAGGAAAATATCAGGTCGTGGCATGCATGGCAGAACCAGAAATTTACAGCATCTGGCAGGAGGAGATTCAAAAGCTCCAATTCTACCTGAACCCTAAATATTATTTTTTAAGTATGGATGAAATACGCATGGGTGGCACCTGTGAAGCAGATAAAAGAACCCGATTGAGTCTTTCACAAATCCTCGCTCAATGTATTAGTCGGCAATATTACATAATCAAAGCTGTAAACCCTGCGGCAAAAATTTTCATTTGGTCGGATATGCTTGACCCTAATCACAACGGTCACAAAAATTACTTTCTTGCCAAAGGCAATTTCAATGGAGCCTGGCGGTATATTCCAAAAGATATAACCATGGTTTGCTGGAACTACAAAATCCGGGAAAAAAGTATAAAGCACTTTACGGAGAATGGTTTCAAAATCATGGCAGCCATGTATTACGATACAGGTAACTTAAATCATGATCGGCTTTGGATTCAATCTTTACAGAAATTTCCCCGGTGCCTGGGTAGCATTTATACTACATGGAAAAATGACTATCATTTATTACCTCAATTCATTAAATTATTTAAAGATGAATGAAAATATCAGGAGAATTTATGGCTAAGATTAAACTGGGTATTATTGGTACTGGGATGGCTGCAGAATATTTGCACTGGCCTGCAATCAAAAAGTTACTGGATCGTATTGAAATTGTGGCATTGTGTAACCGAACCCCCGAAAAGGCACAGCGTTTTGGCAAGATAGTTGGTTGCGACCAAATTTATACGGATTATCATGAGATGCTCGAAAAAACCCCGATTGAGGCTGTACTGGTCAGTACACCCATATTTCAAAACTATCCGATAACCAGAGACTGTGTGAAAGCCGGTAAGCATGTTCTGTGTGAAAAGCCTCCGGGTGTAAATCTGGAAGAAGCAAAAAAGATGATAGAATTAGCAAATTCTACCGATCGGGTAATTTTGATCGGGGAAAATTATTACTATCGAGAAGATTTGAAGCTGGCCAAGGAAATCACTGATTCTGACGCCATTGGTGAATTGTATTTAATAAGAATTGACACCTTGCTAAAAATCAGTGCGCAAGAGAGCTGGACTTCGCGCACCTGGCGTATTCATCCGGCCCATCGCGGCGGTATAGTAAGTGATGCAGGCGTGCACCACATGGCCACTTTTCGAATGTTTGCCGGTGAACCGAAACAGCTAAGCGCTTTCACTTTAAATATTTATCCCGATGTGAAAGACCTGGATAATTTGCTATTAAATCTTAAATTTTCAAATAATCTTCTCGGACAATATACGGCAACTTATACAGCGATTTTGCCCGAACCCTGTTATTTTAAAATGGAAATTTACGGAACAAAAGGGAGTATTACTGTTACAGATGGCAAAGTTGAAACTTTTTATGCGAACAAACATAAAAGTGAAGTAACGTACTTCAAAAATTTTGACTTAGGATTTACCAATCAGTGGGTAAACTTTTGTGATGCCATTCAAAAAGGCGAGGCCGTGAAAGGTACAGCAGAACAAACCTATGAAGATTTTGCTTTAATACTTAAAGGACTGGAAGCGGCTGAGAAAAAAGAAGTAATCAAGTTAACCTGAAAAATTTATAATCCACGAAGGGCACGAAGAACACGAAGAAAAACGAGAGTAAGGAACTAATCCAAAAATACATCTAAGTTATTAAATTCATAAATTATAATGGTATATAAAAAATTGACATTATGCTAACTTCGTGATCTTCGAGGTAAACGGGATTACTGACCATAACAAAAAAAGCTTGCATATTTTAACAAATTTATTAAATTAGTATGCGTTTTGGTGAGCGTAGCTCAATTGGCAGAGCACCAGACTGTGGATCTGGTAGTTGGGGGTTCAAGTCCCCTCGCTCACCCTTGAAAATAATAAGGGTCCCCATCGTCTAGTGGCCTAGGACTCGGGATTTTCGATCCCGCAACGGGGGTTCGACTCCCCCTGGGGACGCTGTAAAAAATTAAAAGGTAGTGATTCAAGAAGTCACTACCTTTTTTTATGTAATTTTTTGTTTAATTCTTCACGTAAAATTTCGTTAACTATCTTGGGATTGGCTTTACCGTGGCTAAGTTTCATGACCTGACCTACAAAGAATCCCAGCAGTTGCTGTTTACCTTCCCGATACTTCTTAACTTCGTTAGGATTCTGTTTAATTACAGTGAGCACATATTGTTTGATCGTATCTCGATCGACGATTTGAACCAGACCCTTTTCCTGGATGATTTGTTCGGGGGATTTTCCCGTTTCAAGCATTTCCTGGAAGACGGTTTTAGCTATTTTACCGCTAATAGTGCCCTGATTGATCTGCTTAATCAGGTTGGCCATCTGCCTGGCCGGGATCGGAAACTGCTGGATTTCAATCTGTTTTTCCTTTACAGCGCGCAAAACTTCGCCCATGATCCAGTTACTGGCGGCTTTGGCATCGCCACACAAGCTGGCGACTTGTTCAAAGTAATCGCTCAGAGCTCTGGAATCAGTTAAAACCTCGGCATCATAGGCCGGTATACCATATTGTTGCATCAGGCGGGTTTTACGGGCCAGAGGTAACTCCGGTAGCGAGGCTTTGATTTGCTCAACCCATTCAGAATCGACCTGTAACGGCACCAGATCGGGCTCTGGAAAATAGCGATAATCATGAGCATATTCTTTACTTCGCATGGGCAAGACTTCATTACGATTGGCATCCCAGAGCAGGGTGGTTTGTTCGACCTGGCCTCCCGCTTCCAGAATTTTAATCTGGCGATGAATTTCCACCTCAAGCGCCTTCTCCACACCACGAATGGAATTCATGTTTTTTACCTCGGTTTTTACCCCCAATTCAGTACTTCCTACCGGACGCACCGAAACATTGGCGTCGCAGCGCAGACTCCCTTCTTCCATATTCCCGTCACAAATTTCCAGATACTGAACAATCTGGCGCAGGCGAGTTAAAAATAGAGCCGCTTCTCCGGGAGAGGCAAGGTCCGGTTGACTGACAATCTCAATCAGGGGCACACCACAGCGATTGAGATCTACCAGGGTTTCGTGTTCTGAAACATATTCTTCGGCATGAACGGATTTACCGGCATCTTCTTCCAGATGAATGCGAATAATGCCTATTCTTTTTAATTTTCCGTCAATTTCAATCTCGAGATAACCATCTTCACAAAGGGGTTCCTCATACTGTGAAATTTGATAACCTTTAGGTAAATCTGGATAAAAATAGTTTTTTCTGGCAAAAATGGAATAAGGAGCGATGCGACAATTAGTTGCCAGCCCCATACGTATGGCGAATTCTACCGCTTTTTTATTTAAAACTGGCAGCACCCCTGGCATTCCCAGACACACCGGACAGACCTGACTATTGGCAGCAGCGCCAAATTTTGTGCTGCAACGACAAAAAATCTTTGATTCCGTAAGCAGTTGGGCGTGAACTTCAAGACCGATTACAGGCTCGTATTCCATACTTGAATATTTCCGTCTAATTAAATTCTACACAAACAGGTTGATGTGTTGGTGTAATGGATGAAATTTTCTCATTATCCAAAAACCAGCAATCCACAAATTTTTAACTGTGTTTATTCTTTTCGATGTAATTAGCCAC
>CAZMEG010000325.1:0-4734 GCA_964565205.1 uncultured Cytophagia bacterium | reverse complement strand
GGTGCTTTATTGTACTAATTATTTCTATATTAATAATAGATTCAAAGCCCACCAGCGGTCGTGAAATAACCCACGGAAACGTTCAAATATTAAACAGTGACGCAAGTGGCTTAACCCTAACTTTCACCCCGAGTAACTGGCAGGAAGAGACTGTAAAAATTGGTAGCGAAGAGTTTACTTTATTTACCTTCCAGGGGGCGATTTTTTCCGAAGAAAAACCGGGCCTGCCCCAGATCCCTTATCAGGCTATTGTTGTGGGCATTCCTGTTGGAGCACAGGTAACTTATCAAATTATTGAAAATGACTATGATATAATTGACGATGTAAAGCCGTTGCCATTTCCCCAGATAACCAAGCAGGAAAATTGGCCAGCCTTTAATTACAAAGCCAATGCTTCCGTCTATAGTCGCTCACGGGCTTTCCCGACTTCCCCTGTTAAAATTGATAAGCCGGCCTTTTTTCGTGATCAACAAATTGTTAGAATTTCGCTGGCTGGAATTCAATTTTTACCAGACAAAGGAGAGGTCAAAAAGTACAAACGGATGGTGGTAAGAATCAATTTTGTTGGAGGCTTATCCACATCTTTACCTCGTACCGGCCACATTTCACCAACCGAAGAAGGGCTTTATCGCAGACTTTTGTTAAATTATCAACAGGCGGCCGGCTGGCGTTTATCACATGATCGCCTCCGGAAACTTGAAAAGCGACGTTTTGCGAATCAGAATTGGTACAAGTTTCATATTACCGAGGAAGGCATTTACAAGATTGAAGGGAAACAATTGGAGTCCATGGGGATCAATCTCAGTGACATCGATCCCAAGAAAATTAAAATTTTTAATAACGGGGGCAGAGAACTGCCGCGCAAGATCAACGCTCCCCGTCCGCAGGGTCTTGTTGAGAACGCTATTCTGGTGTCCGACGGCGGGGATGGTCGATTTGATAGTGGAGATTTCATCTTATTTTACGGTCGAGGTGTACAGGGATGGGATTACGATCCTAAGACTCAATCCTTTCATCATTACATCAATCATTATGTTAATGAGAATGTTTACTGGCTCACCTGGGATGATGAAAGGGATGGCAAACGCATGGAAGTGATTCCATCGGGCCAGCCCACAGGTAATGTGATTGAACAATATCAGGGGATGGCTTTTGTTGAAGACGAACGAATTAATCCTTTACGTTCCGGGTTGAACTGGTTTGGCTGGGAATATGCCAACAGTGAGGTGGGCCGAAGAAGTCTGTCCAAATTAAATTTGCCCAATGCCCGCCCTGACGGTAATGTTCAGTTTCGTGTGCGTTTTGCTTCCTTGACCGGTGGCCAGCATCGTTTCAATATTGTTATGAATGGAAATCCAGTGGATAATGTGCAGTTTGGTGGTGTTGGTGCCACATATTTGGAAATCAGGACCAGATTATTTCAATTAAGTGCCCAGAACGTACTGGTTCCCGGTGAAAATCGTTTAGAAATTTTTTATTCACCGTCTTTACAGACGGGGAGGGCTCTGCTTGATTTTGTGGAAATTTTTTACCCAGCCGATTTACGAGCCGTCGAGGATGAATTAGCGTTTACTGTTTTTCCTGCCAGTGGCCCGCAAACTTATCGTATCAGTAATTTCAGTAAAAATCCCATACGGCTATTTGATGTTACGGACTTCTCCGATGTAAAAGAAATCGTGAATTTCCAGTTCTCTAATGGTAGCCTGACCTTCACAGATGAGCAAACCCCGGATAAGCCCAAACGGTATCTTGCCTTACACTCATCCAAATTTAAGACTGTTGAAACTCTTGAACGGGTAGATTATGTGGATTTGCGCCGCACGGATCTGGGGGCTGAGTTTGTCATTATCACGCATGAAGATTTTTATTCGGAGGCTTTGCGACTGGAAAGTCTACGAGAAAATGGCAACCCGGATAATCAGTTACAGACCGAAGTGGTGCGTATTGGCGATATTTATAATAATTTTTCCGGAGGGTTAATGGACCCCACCGCCATACGTGATTTCCTGAAATTTACCTACGATAATTGGAATCCCAGACCTTCTTATGTTTTACTACTGGGCGATGGCGACTTTGATCATAGAAACATTATCAGCAAGAGCGATAAAAACTGGATTCCAACTTTTCAAACCGATTCTTTAACTACCACCAGTTCAACGCTGCGTGAACTGGTGAGTCGAACCAGTGATAGCTGGTATACTTATGTGAGTGGGAACGACCGGGTGATGGACATGGCCATTGGTCGAATCAACGCACAGACTCCAGAAGATGCGAAAAATGCTATTGATAAAATCATTGCCTATGAAACTCAGCCTTTACGGGGCAAATGGCACAATACGGTCACATTTATTGGTGACGATGAGCTGGTTACGGGAGGAAAACCCAGCGCCGCCGATGTGGTACACATTCTACAAACAGAAGACATTGCTGAAAATCATATTCCACGCTGTTTTGATGTTGAAAAAATCTATCTTAGCGAATTTCCCAAAGTACTCAGTGCTTCGGTTTCAGGGGTCATTAAACCGGCGGCAAGAGAAGCCCTCATTCGACAGATCAATCAGGGTACCTTGATAGTGAATTATATCGGCCATGGTAATTCAACTCAATGGGCTCATGAAGTGGTATTTCACAAAAGTGATAACGATCGAGTTCAGAACCATGGCAAGTATATCTTCTTTATGGCGGCAACCTGTGACTGGGCTTTGTTTGATAATCCACAGAGTCAAAGTCAGGCCGAGGAATTATTATTAGCCCAGGATCGGGGGGCCATTGCTATTCTCTCTTCAGCCAGGCTGGTCTTTTCTACTTTAAATGCCCGATTCAATCAGGTGTTTTATGATAATTTATTCGTAGCCCCTGGAACCACGGCACGACTGGGGGATGCCTTTGTAATCAGTAGAATTATTACTAATAATTTGAATAATGATGAGAAATTCCACATTTATGGTGATCCTACTTTGCGGCTGGCGATCCCTAAATATGAAGCAGTAATTACATCCATGGAACCGGATTCCATTGTAGCGCTCAGTACCGTTACTGTGCAGGGTGAAGTAAGAAGTAATGACCAATTTCTCAATGATTTCAATGGAAAGATTTTAATCAATACCTTTGACTCGAGGAAATTTGTCATTCATGTTCCCGAAGCGGGATCTACTCAGAGATATTTTCTGCCTGGAAACTCCATATTTCGCGGTGTGGTACCGGTCACCAATGGGAAATTTACTGCAAAATTTATTGTTCCAAAAGATATTTCCTATGGGGGACAACAGGCGCGTATTAGTGCCTATTTCTGGAATGACCAGGTGGATGGAGCTGGATGTCAAAATAATATCCGAGTCAGTGGCTCCACAAACAACCTGGTAGATACCGAAGGTCCAGAGGTTCGTATTTCGTTTAAGGGACAGGAGGATTTTGTGACCGGTGATGTGGTAAATGAAAATGCCATTCTGGTGGTGGATATCGCTGATACGGTAAGTGGCGTGAATATTACGGGTGAAATTGGTCATCGCCTAACCCTTACCATCGATCCCGACCAGGAAACCTGTCTTTCTGAATTTTACCGATTTCTGGGCATTAATAGTATAGACCTGACCGACTTATTTCAGTTTAACGAAGGGGATCATTTGCGTGGTCGGGTAGAATTTCCAATTCAATTTCCCAGGGAAGTTGAAATCGGTGGTCGGGTAGTTCCGTGTACACTTCCCGGACAGGAGGACCGTCATACCTTAAAGGTAAAGGCCTGGGATAATGCCAACAATTCTACTACAGCCACCGTGGATGTAGTCGTGGTGCATGAAGAAGGTCTGGTATTAAAAGATGTACTAAATTATCCCAATCCATTTGCCGAGAAAACCACATTCACGTTTTTCCTCAATCGGGATGCTGAGGTTAAAATTAAAATTTACACGATTTCTGGGCAATTAATCCGCACCCTGGAATATCCATTCGCTCATAGTGGTTTTAACATGATTGAATGGGATGGTCGCGACGAAGAGGGTGACCGCCCGGCTAATGGTATTTATATATTTAAACTCATTGCCAAATCTCAGGATGGATCGGACGGAGGGCAAAGCGAGGTGGTGGGGAGATTAGCAATTGTACGGTAAACAAAAACAACGAGGTCGACATCATGAATAAAAAATTCATATTTCCACTACTTTTGATTCTCACAGTTGTAGGAATTGTCGGTTTAAAGCAGAATAATTCGACCGCTTCCGGTGATTCTAAAAAGAAAGAAAAAAGCAAAATCCAATGGACTACCATCGACAAGGGCCTGGAACTGGCCAAAAAACAAAATAAAATGCTGGTGGTTGACATTTATACTGATTGGTGCCATTGGTGCAAGGTCATGGAGAAAGAAACTTACTCAGATAAGAATGTGGTTAAGTATGCAAAAGAAAAATTGATTATGGCTAAATTGAATGCTGAATCAGAAAAGAAATACAAATTTCATGATCGCTATTTCACAGGCAAAGAATTAGCGCTGTTGTTTGGTGTTACGGGATTTCCAACCACCTTGTTTTTTAATGCAAAAGGTGAATTAATCACCAAGGTGGCCGGTTACATACCGGCGGATACTTTTAATTTAATACTCACTTATCTTGCCGAAAACTGGTATGAAAAAATGGAATTTGATGAGTACATCCAAAAACATGCCCAAAAAGATAAAGGTTAAAATTCTCACTAAAGAAGATTGTTCTCTGTGTGAAAAAGCCAAACAGGCTATCTTAAATT
>CAZMEG010000324.1:4435-4740 GCA_964565205.1 uncultured Cytophagia bacterium | reverse complement strand
TTCCGGTACACCGCAGAACCATGTTGCCTTGATCGAGAACACCGCTCCTGACAATGGATTTGGACCGGATGTATTGGCACTTAAAACCGGTGCCATTAACCCGGGTGGAGCAACAAATATGATTTCTTTTTTTGATGGTAATAATACTGCCATCGGGCGCATCGAAGGTAACGGCAATAACGGTGTGTTCTACGGCACCAGCGGCGGTGACTATGCCGAATCTTTACCCCGACTGAACCTCTCGGAACGCATCGAAAAAGGGGATATCGTAGGCGTGTTTGATGGCAAAGTCAGCAAGAAAACCA
>CAZMEG010000324.1:0-4425 GCA_964565205.1 uncultured Cytophagia bacterium | reverse complement strand
TTTACATCCAGGCGAATCTATCGAAAAAGGTGACATCGTCGGGGTTTTTGCTGGTAAAGTTACACGAAATACCGAGAATGCTCAGAAACTTATGGTGGTTTCCAGTCGGCCGGCGGTGGTGGGTAATTTGCCGCCGGAAGATCAGGAAGAGGATTACGTGAACGTAGCCTTTCTTGGCCAGGCGCTGGTCAAAGTTCGGGGGAAAGTACGAGTCGGTGATTTAATCCTCCCTTCCGGTTACAATGATGGCACGGGCATTGCCATTACGCCGCGGGACTTAAAAATTGAGCAATACCCGCAGGTTATTGGTCAAGCGTGGGAATCTTCAAACGATACCGGTATTAAGAAAATCAACGTGCTGGTTGGTCTGCCCTTTTATAGCAGAATTGCCAGCGAAATTTCGTCTCTGAAGCAGGAAAATCAGTCCATAAAACAAGAACTACAAATTCTAAAAAAACAAGTTTCTCAACTACAAAGTCTATTAAAGACCTTCGAGACCCTCTATTCTTTTAATAAAACCGAACAGGAAAATTAAAGGTGGGGATTTTAAAAATGAAATGTAAATTCACCTGCTTTCTTGTTTATTTATTACTGGCCACCACAACTACATTGGCTGATGACATATTTCAAATTTCTAAAAGCTCAGCGCAAAAGAATTTCATGAAATTTTCATCGGTTTACCAGAGCTGGACTTTTGCAGGTGATGTAGATTTTTCCGAATTAAGCTTTCCCGTGTTTATGATTTTCCAGCCCCGGCGCGACCTGAGCGTCTCGCTGCTGGCCAGTCAATCCAGTGTGCGAGGCGATGGCCTGCAAACTTTGAAAGGATTTAGCGACACCCAGGTGCAGCTTAATTATCGGCCCCGGGGATATAATCTGGTTTTTCATTTAGGCTTTAATTTGCCCAGTGGGAAAAAACACTTAACCGAAGAAGAATTTGAAACTTCCCTGGTGCTCAGTCAAAATGTTTTTGATTTCCAGATACCAAACCTGGGGCAGGGATTTAATCTGTCGGCAGGACTCTCCTGGGCAACTCGATTGAATGATCAACTGGTGGTAGGCCTTGGAGCCTCATACCAGTACCGAGGTCCGTATCGCGCTCTTAACGACTTACTGGATGACTACAAACCTGGTACAGAAGTTTTATTTACCGGCGGTTTAGACATCCGGTTAAATAATACGACTTCATTCAGCACCGACATTATTTTTACTCATTTTGGCACTGATCGAATTGGTGCTGACCAGGTCTTTGCACCCGGAAATAGGGTGGTTTTTAATGCACAGTTTCGCAAATATTTTAACTTTAATGAGCTCTGGCTTTTTGCACGTTACCGTAATCGGTCGAAAAATCAACGGGCAGTACAGATAGGAGGCGATCTGCTAACCGAAGATCAAAAGACTTTCCCCAGTCATTTTGAATTCAAGGGACACTATCGGGTTCGTATGAAACGCTCCCTCTATGTTAAATTTGTGCTTGATGGTCGCTTTTATCAGGAAACCTCAACGGATTTTAGCGGCATTAATCTGTTCGGTGTTGGTCTGGCCCCCGAGTTTTCACTATCCCGAAATTTGATTCTACCGGTAACTTTAAAATATTTTACTGGAGGTGATAAAAATGGCGAGAATATCAGCGGTTTCCAATTTGGACTGGGATTGGGGTATTTTTTCTAAATTATGCAAATGTCCAATTTAATTTTCTACCGGAATAAACATCTGAACGATCAGTTATTAAGTGTTCGCGTGTTTAAGTGTTCAAGTGTTTCCCAGACTTGGGATTTGGGATTTGGTCATTGGGATTTTTTAATGGGATTCGGGATTTGACCCATTGGGATTTTAAAAATGAGGTTCAGAATACACCAGCTGATTTAAGGCAAAACAATTAAAAGTTCTAATCTTTTATATGGAAGGAATTCAATGAAAACTTATATATTAATCATTATTTTGTTGAGTTTCTGGTTCAGTCCTGAAGCACAGGCGCAGACCACGACACTCAGTTTACCAGTGATGACCGCCACACCAGGAGAAAATATAACGGTCCCCCTCACAGTCACAAACTTCAATAATATCGGCGCAATCTCTCTGGTAATTAATTTTGACGAGGTTAGTCTTTCTTACGTGACCACTCAAAATACTGCTTCATCCATCAACCTGGTGGCCAACGCCACCTCAGGTAGCTTAAGCCTGGCCTGGTTTGATGCCAGTGGTTCCAATCCTTTAAATGTGGGAGATGGTACTCTGGCTGAACTGGTCTTTAAATATACAGGTGGAACCAGTGATTTACTGTTCGATACAGCTCAGAGTGAAATTGCCGATGCTACCGGCGAGGTGATCAGCGTAACTTTTGAAAACGGTCATATCCGTCCCGCCGAAGGAGTCACCACCGTGAGTTTACCTGTACTTGAGGTTCCAGCCGGAACCCAGGTCCGTGTACCGGTGCTGGTTTCGTCTTTTAATGATGTGGGAGCCATTTCGCTAAAAATTAATTTTGATCAAAGTATTCTGAGCTTTGTGAATCTGGAAAACGCCCCGGAAGGGGTTAATTTTACCGTAAACGCTGCAGGCGGGATTCTGTCTCTTGCCTGGTTTGATGTTACCGGTACAACGCCACTCACGCTTGCTGACACCACGCTGGTGGAGATTTTATTCGATTTTTCAGCCGGTTCCAGCGATTTAAATTTCATTACCGAGGAAAGCGAAATAGCCAGTTCCAGTGGAGATCCAATTGAGACTACTTTTGTTAACGGCATGATCGTGGAAAAAACCACCAGTGTTGAATCTTCACCCACGAAAGCAAGAACATTTTTCCTGGAACAAAATTATCCAAATCCCTTTAATCCCGAAACCCGAATCCGCTATCAGGTGGGTGAAACCGGTCGGGTTATTTTAAAAATATATAACCTATTTGGACAAAAAATACGCACTCTGGTGAATGACATACATTCGGCAGGTAAATTTCAGGTTGTCTGGAATGGACGCGATGATCGTGATCAGAAAGTTCCCAGCGGGGTTTATTTTTATCGTTTAATTTCGGGCAACTTTGTTCAAACTCGTAAATTAATTTTAATTCGTTAACCTTTAAACTAAATTAGAGGAGGATGTCATGCAATCCAGATCGTTTTATAAATATACAATTTTTGGTATGCTTGTGTTCATCTTATTATTTGTGATGGGTCTCGGGACAAAATCGGTAAATGCCCAGATAAAATATGGCGAGAAGTCTCTCTATCAGCGATTGGGAGGTTACGATGCCATTGCAGCAGTGGTGGATGATTTCATAGGAAAACTTGTGAGCGACAAAAAATTGGGGCGTTTTTTTACCGGGCTCAGCAATGATTCCAAGAAAAAGGTCCGGCAACTCGTTGTCGATCAAATCTGTGCAGCTACCGGAGGCCCCTGTGTGTACATCGGTCGTGATATGAAAACCGCTCATGAGGGACTGGGCATCACTGAAGAAGACTGGACCATTACGGTAAATCATCTGATTGCCACGCTGGATAAATTTAAGGTTCCCCAAAAGGAAAAGGATGAGCTCATTGGTATTCTGGCTAAATTGAAAGATGACATCGTAGAAAAGAAAATGAGCAAGAAGTAATAAAGATTTTGAAAATTGCACGCAAAGTCACTAAGTCGCAAAGAAAAGGAAGCATGGGCATGAGAAAATCTAAATACTTTGCTGCTATGTGACTTTGCGAGCAATATCAAAACAACTTAAAATCCAATAAAGGAGGGAAAGCATTGATTGGTAAGAATTTGCACTTCAAAAAATCAAGGTGGAAATCGCTGGCTATCTGGCTACTGGCGGGTAGCTTAGCCGTATCCGTTGGGGGATGTGATTCTGGTAAATCCCCAACGATCTTCATATCCACCGAACGGCCGCAGCTTACAGTCGAAGAGGTTCAAACTTTGATCACTCAGGCTGTGGAAATGGCCGAACGACTGAATGAAAAGATTGTGGTGGCGGTCATGGACCGTGAAGCCAATATTCTGGGGGTTTTTCGCATGAACGGAACGACCGGTTCTTTAGAAGACCCGGTTCTGGGGGCTGCCGTAAAAGCGCGTACTGCTGCTTATCTGAGCAGTAATCAACATGGTTTCACCTCCTTGACCGCCTGCTTTATTACACGTTCTCATTTTCCTCCAGGTGTTAACAATACACCGGGTGGGCCCTTATATGGTGTGCCGTTTTCGAGTATTGGGGGTGGAGATATTCAGCCCAACGGGGGTGCGTTGCCAGGGCAGCCTGGAAATGGTGAACCGGGACTTACTGGTGTTCCCGGGGGCCTCCCGGTGTTTAAAAATGGACTTCTGGCTGGAGCGATAGGGATCAGTGGCAGTTCAGATACAGCGCAACTACTGGACGATTTCCTGGATACCTGCCAGGGGATTTTTAATGATGAAATCATCGCTCTGGGAGCTGTGCAGGGA
>CAZMEG010000323.1:2126-4753 GCA_964565205.1 uncultured Cytophagia bacterium | reverse complement strand
TGTGATGGCTTCCAAGAACAGCGCAAGTCATTTTAAAAATGATCGAACACGGTTTTTAACGGTGTTTTGTTTGAACTCACCATGCTTACAAGAATACCCAGTCACAGACGGGGTAAGATCATTGCCGGCTTTTGCTGTTTTTACACAATCCAGAGGAGAATTCAATTGATTACCGATTTACTAAATAAAATCATATCGCCTGTTATATGAAGAAAAAAGTCAGTAAGTAGAATTCTTCATCTTGACATTATCTGGTCATTTAATTATTTTTACCCAAATCTTACAATTTGAACTAATCATGAGGAGGGAGACATGAATCTTACCCGCAGAAATTTTTTGAAAAATGCAGGTATGCTTACGGCTGGTGCCGGAGCTCTTTCTCTGATTGGCTGTGCAAAAGGCAAGAAAGTTTCCATTCCCCCCATGAAGCCTTTGGAACCTCCATTTCGTTTGCCTGAGTCGTGGTACCGAAATACCATCAAACGACTGCAAGCCAGGCTGGAGGAGAATGGTATTGATGGAATGATTCTGGAAGATCGCTGGAATATCATATATTTTTCCGGGCTGTTTCATACTACCACGGAACGGCCTTTCTGGCTGTTTATTCCGACCAAGGGGGATCCGGTATTTTTCAATCCCGGTTTGGATCGTGATCTGGTGGATAGCTGGTGGATTAAAGATAATGAGTGGTACTTCGATTATCCACATCATGGCGAGTTTAACAAGATAGTCTACGAACCGGGGCCTCCCGTGGATTTATTTGAATGGATGCTTTCTCGCTTAAAAGCCCGCGGATATGGCAAAGCCACTCTGGGCATTGAAAAGGAAGTAGGGCCGGAAAAACAAACACGCATGCGCAAAACTGTTCCTCATGCGGCCTTTAAAGTGGCCGGTGACATCTGTTTGAAAATGCGCCAGATTAAAACTCCCGAAGAGATTGAACTCACTCAGAAGGCCATTGACTTACACGATCACATGATGGAATATGCCAGAGCTCTTATCTTAGAACATGGCACGGATTTAACCGATTTCGATGTGCGGATTGAAACCGAACGCTATGGTACCGAGCTTTTGATGCAATGGCTCAAGCTTGATGGTAAGCCTCACAATGGCGTTGGAATTAACCTGAGATTTGGTTGTCGGGCAGGCGTGGCTACCGCCTATCCACATCCCAATCAATTTTTTTATCATAAAATTAAGCGTGGTGATGCCATCCAGATAGCTGCCTTGATTCGAATCGGTGGGTACGGCGGGGAAGGCTACCGGGCTCTGCAAACCGAACCCATGACCGACCTGCAAAAAAAGATGTGGGAAGTGCATACGGAAATGACCCTGCTCCAGGCCGAATTGTGTAAAGCAGGGGCGCGGTGTAATGAAATAGGTGCTACTGTACTAAAAGTAGCCCGGGATGCCGGTCTGGAAAAATATATTTATCATCGGCCTGCTCATGGCGAGGGTATGGAAGGACATCAGGCGCCTTATTTGAGCCTGGGCGATGAAACCATCCTGGAAGAGGGCATGATGTTTAGTAATGAACCCGGACTCTATAATCCCGAAGGTGGTTGGGGTTATAATCATTCTAATAATATTCTGGTGGGTAAGGAGCGCGGTATCGTCATGAATAAAATTCCACTGAGCAAAGAGTGGTGCTGGCTAAAGATTTAAGTTTATCCATTGGTCTTTTGATTTTGTAAAAATCGAACAATCGCCGGAGTAATATCTTCGATAGCCTTAATGGAAGCATGAAGCGATGAAGCACCTCGTCCCCAGAGAATGGTGGGCACGGGATTGTAAGTATGAGTCGAGACATTCAAATTTTCAAAATTGCCGTGGTCGCTGGTCAATATTACCAGATGTTGTTTAAGATCAAGTTGTTTTAGAAGGGTTTGCAGAAAGCGGTGAAGTTTCTCGACTATTTCAGCCGCCCGGGCCATATCTTTTTTGTGACCTACTAAATCGGTAAGAATAAATTCGAACAGGCAGAAATCCACCGATTCGGTTATTTGAGCAAGAATCTCTGCCGATTCTTGGGGGGTTCGCAGGGGTACCTTGTAACCCGTTCGATGTAGAAACTCGTTGGTTAAATCATGTGAAATGGCCTGATCCTCCATTAATTCTTTTTCCACCATGCGCAGGGGAAAATTGGAAGCTAAAATAGACCAGGTGCTGGCAGAAATTTGACGTGGAGGACGCTGCAAATATTTTTGTGAGAGGGCATTGGCAAAGGTGCCAGTTCCGCCAAGATTTTCAATTTGTAAGAAGATGCTTTCTTTTTTAATAAGTTGCCTGAGGGTAGGGGTTGGAAATCCAGAGTGATGACGTCCAAGAATTTGCGAGGCCTTTTTGCCAGTGAACAGGGCTGTTTGTCCGGTGGCGCTCTGGGGAAGCCCTTTAACCTGCATGGTAGGATCGGTTGCAATCAGAATTCCATCATGTGGAATATCAAGCGTTTGAGAATCTGAAAAAAACGAGAAATAGGGACTCGGAAAGCGGGCAAAAGGATTACTATCTATATCAAATGAGCCAATGCCAATACCGTCGATGAAGAGCAAAAGAACACTCATAATTTTTCAGGGTTAAGTTTTTCAGGTTAATTCTTAATACTTATTCTTTTGGCCTCTTTTAAA
>CAZMEG010000323.1:0-2116 GCA_964565205.1 uncultured Cytophagia bacterium | reverse complement strand
TACACTCATAATTTTTCAGAGTTAAGTTTTTAAATTCCCATTGAACAAATCCTAAATTCCAAAATAAAATTGCAGTTTCTTGATTGGGATAATCCAGTATTATCAAACAATAATTAAATTTTTCAGGTTAATTCTTAATACTTATTCTTTTGGCCTCTTTTAAAAAATCCTGCATGATGGCCTGAGCTATGTTTTCAATAGCCTTAAAAGCAAATAAACCCATGAAACGACTGTCGGTTTCAAATACCATGTGGAGGACCACGCGGGTGTGAGCGTTCTCTGGCTCGAATTGCCAGGTGATAATCAAACTTTTTCCAAGACCTTCAATTTGTTTTATGCGGATACTTTTATTGCTTTCAAAAGTTGCCTCGCCAACATGTTTTACCGAGAGCAACGGGTGATTGAATATCATTTCCACAATTTTCTGATTATTTTTTTCGGACAACACCTTAACTGATTTTACATTTGAAATAAATCGTGGATAACTGGAAACATCGGCAGCCAACCGATAGGCTTTTTCGACAGGAAGCTCAATGACCTGCTCATAGTGAAATGCTTTTTTCATGTTAGATTCAAGTATTCAGGTTCGCCAGAAATAAATTTTCTTCCATTAAATTAGTGTACGACTATCCCGGTATCAACTCAACCAGCGTGCTACATCTTTGGCATGGTAAGTCAAAATTAAGTCGGCACCGGCCCTTTTTATGGAGGTTAAAATTTCCAGGGTGATGGCTTTTTCATCGATCCAGCCGTTTTGCGCCGCGGCTTTTACCATAGCATATTCACCACTGACATTGTAAGCGGCAAGAGGTAAATCGAAGTGCTCTTTCACCGCACGGATAACATCAAGGAAAGCTAAAGCAGGTTTGACCATCAACAGGTCAGCGCCCTCTTCCACATCCAGTCTTGCTTCTTTGATGGCCTCGCGCACATTGGCCGGGTCCATCTGATGAGTACGACGATCGCCAAATTTAGGTGCCGATTCAGCAGCATCACGAAATGGCCCATAAAAGCTGGAAGCATATTTTACGGCATAGCTTAGTATGGGGAGGTGTTCAAAACCGGCTTCATCAAGCGCTTCGCGAATGGTCCGGACCATACCATCTATCATTCCGGAGGGAGCCACCATATCTGCTCCGGCTTTCGCATGAGACACGGCCTGCTTGGCTAAAAGAGCCAGGGTGGCATCGTTATCAACCTGCTGATTTTTAATGACGCCGCAATGCCCGTGATCGGTGTATTCACAAAAGCATACATCGGTGATGACTAAAATGCCGGATACGGATTCTTTAATCGCTCGTACCGCCTGCTGTATGATACCCTGATCACTATAAGAATCCGAACCCGTGGCATCTTTCACCTCAGGAATGCCAAAAAGAATGACAGCTGGAATACCCAGGCTTCTGGCCTCTTCTACCTCTTTTACCAGATTTTCAATCGAAAGCTGAAACTGACCAGGCATGGATGGAATGGGTTTACGGACCTGGTGCTCGTAGGTCACAAATAAGGGATAAATTAAGTCATCAACCTGGAGATGCGTTTCTCGTACCATGCGACGAATTTCCTCGGTACCACGCAATCTCCTTGGACGAATGTACGGCTTGAACATGACGGCTCCTCATTATTTAGTTATCGGGTTTCACAAAACTAAGAACTTATTAATTATATTAGCTTACAATACTGCTTTTTGCCCTTTTTCCTCCTAATCTGTAACTCTTTAATTGTACTAAAATCACAAAGTTGGAATTTGACAATTTTGCCCTAAAATACCCTCATTATTAAACCTTCAAAAGGGGGTGGAAAGCAAAAACATACACTCCCAACTAGTTCTTTGCGCTTGAATTGACCCCACAGAAGCCCTCTTTCTCCATAAAGCCCCCTTCTCTTTTCCAAAAGAGAAGGGGGTTGGGGGATGAGTTTAGAAAAGCAAAAGCTCATTTTTTAGCTTCCCTCTTGATTTGTCCAAAAGCCAATCCCTTCGAGACTCTCAAAGATTCAAAAAACTAGTCCGAAGGCGTCCTCGCCGAGGACGAACAGATACTATCTTGTCACAGGGAGCTTGGCGAGACGCCTTCGCACTAGACTTTTTTGGCCGTCTCTTTAATTCATTATATGA
>CAZMEG010000322.1:0-4783 GCA_964565205.1 uncultured Cytophagia bacterium | reverse complement strand
CGTTCTACTGGCTCTGATTACCTAAGGCATCTATCTTGCCTGGGCAGCTCTGGATCAACTAAATCTTCATATTCCTTTATTTCTATTAAGTTATGCTGTGGTTTTTGTGATTTATTTTTATCTCATTGAATTTGTATTACATCATCAAAGGGAAATTGTTGAGGATTCATCTAAAAGCTTTAAGACATGGCAAGGATGGCTTTCGCAATTTACTCAAAATTTTAAAAAGAAAGAGATTATTACTTCAAAACAACTGTTGCTTGTTGGAATTGTTTTTGGATTACTTTTTCGAGTCACTCTACTTTTCATGCAACCTTCCCTATCCAATGATATCTATCGGTATATGTGGGATGGAAAAGTTGCTGCCCATAATATCAATCCTTATCTATATCCTCCCAATGCTCCGGAATTATCGGATTTAAGAGATGCCAAAATTTTTCCTCAAATTAATCACAAAGAAATACCCACTATATACCCACCCGTGAGTCAATTTTTATTTTACACTTTAGCTAAAATTACTTCAACGGTTACGGGATACAAAATAGCCTTTATTTCACTGGACCTCTTAACGGCGATAGTATTGTTTTTAATTTTGAAAAACTTAAAATTAAATCTTTCACTGCTTTTGATTTACCTCTGGAATCCACTTTTACTACTGGAAGTTGCCGGTAACGGCCATTTTGACACCTGGGGAATTTTTTTCCTGACTCTTGTACTCTGGTTTATTATTAAACAAAAATGGCTATTTTCGATTTTATTTCTCTCCTTTTCGTTTTTAACCAAATATGTCACGGGCATTTTTTTGCCAGTTATTGCCTGGTTAAAAAAAGAAAATGGCCTGGTGATTATTTTATCCTTTATTGCCATAGTGGCTACTTTATTTTTACCTTATGCCAGTGCAGGAAACAGGTTATTCACGGGTTTGTTAATTTATTTTGATAAATGGCGTTTTAATGATTCTATTTTTGCCTTAATCTTAACCGGAGTTGTAAAAATCTTACCCAATACCCTTGTAACCAAGTGGATGATTGAGCCGTATAACATGACACCCGATATACAAACCTTGATGACGAGAAAATTGGACCTGGCTTTAATAATCACCAAAGGCTTTATTGCTATTATTTTTTTGATTTTGCTGATGGTAATCTTGAAAAAAATCAACTCTCAGCGTACCAACAATTCGCGTGATATTTTCAAATATGGGGCGATTTTACTGGCCGGGTTATTTTTACTGTCACCGACGGTGCATCCCTGGTATTTATGCTGGCTTTTGCCTTTTTTAACGATTTCACCTCAGCGCTCCTGGATTTTGTGGACAGGACTGGTTGTGCTTTCGTATTGGGTCCTCATCGATTTTGTCCAGGCGGGACTATGGCATGAAACAAACTGGGTAAAATGGATTGAATATTTACCGGTTTTCAGTGTATTCGTTTTTGAGACTTTTGGGAAGAGAAACTTTTGATTTTTTCTGCAAGTTTTTATCTTAAACAAGGTGGTATTAACTAACAAACTTATTTTAGCTATGAAAGATTATTACGCCATATTAAAAGTCAATCCCAAAAGCTCGATCGAGGAGATTAAAAAGGCCTACCGTCGATTAGCAAAACTATATCACCCTGATAAAAAAGAACACGAAGGAAGTGAAGTAAACGAAGAACGGTTCAAGGAAATTTCTGAAGCTTATCAAATCCTAAGTCATCCTGAAAAACGAAAAGAATATGATAAAAAGCTAGCCCGGGAAAAAGAGGCTCAGGCCTGGCGACAGCGTGGATTCGGGGGAACTACCGTTGCGGAAGTGTTTGGTTTTCGTCCATTTTCTCCTCCCTCTTTACAGGCCGACATTATTTTAACTCGCGAAGAATGCGAAGAGGGGGGCTCGGTACCCATTTATGTGCCTTTTAATATAGAATGTCCGCGGTGCTGGGGGATGGGCATGTCGTTTTTCTCTGTTTGTCCTAATTGCCAGGGCAGAGGAACCGTACAATACGGGGTTCGCATTCAGGTCCAGATACCCGGGAATATTTATCATGGTCAGAGAGTCCAATATCGCATTCCGGGCCCCTTCGGATTTGATGAAATTGTCGAGTTCAGATTTCTGATTGAATAAATCACTCTCATTTAATTAACTAAAATAGGAGGATCTTATAATGTATTCATTCCATCGTTTTAAATTCCTTAAATTAAGCTTTATCGTAACTTTATTTTTATGTTTAAGTTTCAATCTTTATGCTCAGGTCGAAAAAAGTGAATATTTCAGCAAGCTCCCTCCTCTACTTGATCGCGAATTGTTTTTTGGTGACCCGAAGATTTCCGGAGCCCAACTTTCTCCCAACGGTAAGTTCATTTCATTCATTAAGCCCTACAAAGGTGTGCGAAATATCTGGGTGAAAGGCATCGACGAACCGTTTGATGCGGCCCGGCCAATTACTGCGGATAAACGACCCGTACCGGGCTATTTCTGGAGCCAGGATAGCAAGTACATTCTTTATGCGCAGGACAAAGGCGGGAATGAAAATTTTCATGTCTATGCTGTGGACCCTTCTGCTAAGCCAGAAGCCGAAACCGGAGTACCCCCCGCCCGTGATCTGACCCCGATTGAAGGGATTCGTGCTTACATTTATGCGGTTCCTGAGAACACCCCTGACGAAATCCTAATCGGGCTCAACGATCGAGACCCCGCCTATCATGATGTTTACCGGGTGAGAATCTCTACCGGTGAACGAAAACTGGTGCTGGAGAACAAAGAACGCATCGCTTCTTTTATTTTTGATCTGGAAGGCAATGTGAGACTTGCGGTACGACAGACGGAGGATGCCGGAACAGAAATTCTCCGCATTGATGGCGAAAAATTTACACCAGTTTATACCTGTTCTTTTGAAGAAACCTGCTCACCCTATCGTTTCCATAAAAATGGCAAACAGGTGTATTTGATCACCAATAAAGGAGAAAATGTGGACCTGACCCGTCTGGTATTGTTTGATCCAGAAACGGGTAAAGAAAAGCTTGTCGATTCAGACCCGGAAAAGCAGGTAGATTTTGGTGGTGCATTATTTGCCGAAGATACGGAGGAATTGATGGCCACATTTTATATTGGTGATCGTGTACGCATTTACCCAAAAGATGATCAATTTGCCAGGGACCTGGAAATATTGCGCAAAAAACTACCTGAAGGAGAACTTGGGTGGATTTCCTCCACCGAGGACATGCGATTTCACCTGGTCTCCATTTCTCGCGATGTGGATCCGGGTTCGGTCTATTTATATGATCGCAAGACCGGGGAAGTTAAGTTTCTATATAAATCCCGACCGGAGTTAAAGAGTGAATATCTTGCCCCCATGAAACCAATTCGTTACAAAGCTCGAGATGGGCTGGAAATTCCTGCTTACCTAACTATTCCAAAAGGAGTAGAAGCGCACAATCTTCCTGTAGTCGTAAATCCGCATGGTGGCCCCTGGGCACGTGATATCTGGGGATACGATGCCTGGGCACAATTTCTGGCCAACCGCGGTTATGCGGTCTTGCAACCCAATTTCAGAGGTTCAACAGGCTTCGGTAAAAAATTTCTCAACGCCGGCAATAAACAATGGGGTACCGGGGCTATGCAACATGATATTACGGATGGGGTTAAATACCTCATCAAGCAGGGGATTGCTGACCCCAAACGAATTGGCATTTTCGGAGGTTCTTATGGTGGTTATGCGACCCTGGCAGGTGTGGCTTTTACACCCGATTTGTACGCGGCCGCGGTTTCCTATGTGGGCCCTTCCAATCTCATTACTTTGCTCAAATCCATACCACCCTACTGGGGACCTTTCCGAAAAATATTTTATAAACGGGTGGGCAACCCGGATGATCCACAAGATCGAAAACTCTTGATGGAACAATCCCCTTTATTTTCTGCGGATAAAATCAAAACCCCATTACTGGTCATTCAGGGCGCAAACGACCCTCGAGTGAAGAAAACGGAATCGGATCAGATTGTAATTGCCTTGCGAGAGCGAGGTGTGCCTGTGGAGTATCTGGTGGCAAAGGATGAAGGCCATGGATTTCGTGGACGGGAAAATCGATTGGCTGTAGCAGCAGCTATTGAAGCCTTTTTTGCCAAGTATCTCGGCGGACGCTATCAAAAGGAAATGTCTGATGAAATTAGAAACAAACTGGCCGAACTCAAAGTCGATGTGAATACAGTCACTCTTCCGGATACTACCCTGGCCGCCTATGCTGAAACGGCACCACTCCCGGAACGTTTAGCCAACCTCGTTCATCCCTTGAAATTAAAATACACCTCAACCGTTGAAACAGGTGGACGGAAAATCGAAATGGAAGTCACACGACAAATTAGTGCAGCAAAGCTGAATGGTAAAGAAGTCTGGCAAATCATCAGCACTTCAAAATCACCTATGGGTGCTGCCGCCGATACATTTTACATTGACAAACAGACTTTGCTGCCCATTCAACGTAGTGCCAGCCAGGGGCCCATGCAAATTAAAATCTCTTATCAGAACAAAACCATCGCTGGGGAAATGAAAATGGGTACGCAGAGCATGCCACTTAAGGTGGAAGTTCCCGCTCCAACATTTGGTGATGGCCCGGCTCTTGATGTTGCCCTGACAGCTCTGCGTCTTAAAGACGGATATGAAACAACTCTGCGTATGTTTGATCCTGTATTACGTAAAGTGCGGCCTATGGCCTTAAAGGTAACCGGCAAAGAAACCGTCAAGGTTAAAGCTGGCACTTTCGAGTGTTACAAAATTGAGCTACAACCCCTTGATGGGGAACCGGG
>CAZMEG010000321.1:0-4792 GCA_964565205.1 uncultured Cytophagia bacterium | reverse complement strand
ATTCTAAATAGGCCTCGCCATTTTTTATAATTTGTTTTTATAATTAAAATGAACCATTAACAAACGTCACGATTCCCATGGAAAAAAATAAATTATGGTATGAAAAAAGAAAATATCCGCGTATTAATACGTCTAACCAGGGTAACTGGAAAATTACGGTGCGAGGGTTTAAAGGTAAGCCTCTGGAAGGTAAAATAATTAATCTAAGCATGGGAGGTGTAGCTTTCGTATCACACTGGAGAGATATTGCCCGTGCTCTGGAGCGTTTATTTACCGAAGCCGAAATTCATTCCCCGGATGGTTCATCCATTAGCGCAAGTATTTCCCTCATCCGCATTCAACCCAAGCAGTCAAGCGATGATTGTATCTGCGCCTTAAAACTCGAAGAATTAAACGATAAGAGTTCCATGACTCTGGAAAGGCTTGTGCAGCGCTTCTCTTCAAATTAACTCGGTATGGGTCCCGTCATCGTTTCATCGCCCTCTATTTACACCTCTAAAGACTGTCGAAAATTTAAAAAAACTAGTCCGTATTTCATCCGCGCCGAGGACTTACAGGCACTAACTTGTTGAAAGAACTCGGCGAGACGCCTTCGCGCTAGACTTTTTCGACAGTCTCCTAAAGACTGAAGAAAAGGATTGCGTCAAGGTGTCATGCCGAGCTATTTGCAATAATTTGCTGCCAATAATTCTCGGTGAGGATCCCCTCAGAATAAATTTTTGAGCTTTTCGACAGGCCACTAAATTTTTTATTGATAGGTGAAACTTTTTTAGCCGTATTCCGTTTCGCCTTTAGTGGATTTTTAATTTTAAATCGATGGGTTGCTTGAAAGGCCGAGTACGATTTATACCTTGACAATTTACTCAAAATAGTTAATTTTGTATGGTTTTCAAATATTAACTTAACAGGAGGTTGCATGGACAGATTAACCATTGATGATTTGGAATTAAAAGGAAAACGTGTTTTAACAAGAGTCGATTTTAACGTACCTCTGGCCAATGGACAGGTTACAGATGACACACGGATCCGAGCAGCCCTACCAACCATTAAGAAAATCATTCAGGATGGCGGTAAATTGATTCTTATGTCTCACCTGGGCCGACCCAAGGGGGAAAGAAAGGAGGAATTTAGTCTGAAACCTGTGGCCAGAAGATTATCAGAATTGTTAGGGAAAGAAGTTAAAATGGCACCAGATTGCATCGGTGAAGAGGTAACGAAAATGGTTAATGAACTTCAGGAAGGCGAGGTACTGTTGCTGGAAAACACCCGTTTTCATAAGGGTGAAACATCCAATGATCCGGAATTTGCCAAACAACTGGCCAGCCTGGGAGACGTTTATGTTAATGATGCCTTTGGTTCAGCCCACAGAGCACATGCCTCCACACAGGGGGTCACTAAATTTATCAAAGAGGCGGCAGCCGGCTATTTGTTAAAAACCGAAATTGAAAATCTTAACAGATTGCTGGAAAATCCAGAAAAACCGTATGTGGTGGTGTTGGGTGGAGCTAAAGTATCTGACAAAATTAAAGTCATTCATAATTTAATAACCCGGGTCAATGCCATGCTGATCGGTGGTGCTATGGCTTACACATTTCTAAAAGCCCGGGAAATCGAAGTGGGCGATTCTCTGGTCGAAGAAGATCGTATTGCCACGGCTTACAATCTCCTGCAGGTAGTAAAAAATCCTCACCCTTATAAGAAATTGCAATTCCTGTTGCCAGAAGATCATGTCATTGCCAGTGTGAATAATGAATCCGAATACAAAGTGCACAAAGAGGTCTCCATTCCCAGAGGATGGAAGGGTGTGGACATTGGCCCGGAAACCATAGCCCGTTATCGAGAGCTTATTCTTGGGGCGAAAACGGTGTTCTGGAACGGACCCATGGGAATTTTCGAAAAGGATCCCTTCGCTAAAGGAACCATAGAAATTGCCAGAGCCGTGGCCGAAGCCACAGAACGAGGAGCTTTTACCGTGGTCGGTGGGGGTGATTCCATTGCCGCTATTGATAAAGCCGGCGTAACCGACAAAATTTCCCATGTGTCCACAGGTGGAGGAGCCTCTTTAGAATATCTCGGCGGCATCGATCTTCCGGGTATTACGGCCCTGAGCAAAGCAAAAAAGAAATGAAAGCGTAAAATGTTTGGAGTAATTTATTATGGGTAAAAAGATTATCATTTTATTCTTCCAGATATTTTTAATTTCTCTGGTTCAGGCTGGAATAAACAGACCCACACGAGATGCTCTGGAATCCATCAATGCGGAAGATGTCCGCAGACACATTGATTTTCTGGCTTCCGATTCACTAAAGGGACGGGATACGCCAAGTCCAGAGCTGGATATAGCTGCCCATTACATTGCAGATGAATTTCAACGGTATGGTCTGGAACCACTGGGAGATAATTATTTCCAGAAATTTTATTTAAATTTAGTGCGTTTGGGAAAGGAAAATTACCTCAGCCTCCTTGATAAGAATGGAGAAGTCCAATTTAAGATCAAAAAAGAATTTATGCCTTATGAATTCACCGCCAACAAATCCGTAGAGGGAGCATTAGTTTTTGCGGGTTATGGCATTACGGCACCTGAATATAATTATGATGATTACGCCAATCTTGATGTTAAGGGCAAAATTGTCCTGGTATTGAAACACGAGCCACTTGAAAAAGATAGCTCGAGCGTTTTTGATGGGGTCAAATTAACCGATTATGCTAAGATTAAAGAAAAAGTGGAAAACGCCATCAGCCATGGGGCCATCGGAATGCTGATAGTTACCGATCCCCTGCATCATCGCTCGCTACGTCCACGTGGATTTCCCTGGCCTTCCCTTTATAAAAACATCCCCAATGATGCGCTACCTTATACCCTGGCTCTTTTAGAGGAGAAAAAAATCCCGGTTGTTCAGGTAGGGAAAAAATTCATTAATCGAGTGTTTGGCAATGTAGATAGTTTAAAAGCAATTCAAAAACATATCGATGAAAATTTTGCTCCCGATTCCTTTCTCATCCCAAATGTAAAAATCAAATTAAAAACCAGTACCGAGATAGAATCCTATACCACACAAAATGTCGTGGCTTATTTAGAAGGAGCCGACCCCAGGCTGAAAAATCAGGCAGTAATCATTGGCGCCCATTACGACCATGTGGGATATAAAAAGGGACCGCACAAACCTGGTGAAGATTACATTTACAACGGAGCCGACGATAATGCTTCCGGAACCGCCGGTTTACTGGAAATAGCCCAGGCATTTTCTGTGGCACCAAGACCCAAACGTAGCGTTATTTTCATCGCATTTGCCGGGGAAGAGCTTGGACTTTATGGTTCCCGGGTTTATGTGGAACAACCCCTCTGGCCCCTTAAAAATACCGTGGCAATGCTGAATATGGATATGATTGGAAGAAACGAGGGAGACAAAGTTACCATCGTGGGATTCAAGCGCAGCCCCGATTTAAACCAAATCAATATTGAAGAAAATAGATACGTGGGTATGAAACTGCAGTACAACGGTGAGCAGTTTTTTATGCGCAGTGATCAGTATAATTTCGCCCGCAAGGGGATTCCAGTACTTTTTTATAACACCGGAGAACATCCGGATTATCATAAAGTTACGGACAATCCTGATAAAATTAACACCGGTAAAGTGGCCATGATAGCACGTCTGGTCTTTCGCACAGCATGGCGGGCCGCCAATACCGATCAAAAATTTCGACTCATTAAAATTAAATAAGGAGGACCTAATGTACAAAAATTCCATCAAAACTTTATTAGTTCTAATTTTTAGTGTACTGACTGCCATGGCTGGTCTGGTGTATGCTGGTGAAAAATATCAATTGAAATATAATTTTTCCAAAGACAAGACGTTCAAATATAAAACCATATTAGACTCCGAAATTACCCAGGAAATGATGGGCCAGGAAATGCAGATTTTAGTGAATGGTAATACCGTCGTTAATATGACTTCCGAAGGGACTGATAAAAACGGCAACCTTATTTTGACCCTGCAATTTGATTCCATGAATGTTAATATTAAAAATCCCATGTTTGATTCTACGCTGACCAACCCGGCAGGGGTAATTGGAAAAAAGATTCGGCAGTACTTAACACCCTTTGGTAAAATTATTAAAACAGAAAATGTGGACTCGTTAAAAATGCCCCAGTTTACTCAACAATTTACCAGAGGCCAGGGGTTTTTAGCACGATTACCAAATCAGCCGATCGAAATTGGCGTACCATTTAAACAGACCAGCAAAGATACCATGAACGTCATGAATGGTAACATTGTAGCTGAATCCGAAATTGAATATACGGCTCAGGGAACTGAAAAAAAATTAGGATATAATTGTTTAAAGATTACTTTTAAAGGCACCATCAACATGGAAGGAAATTCTAAATTTCAAGGAATGAATTTCTTTATTGAAGGAGATGGAGATATTGAAGGTACCATCTTTTTTGCGCCTCAAGAAGGTCTTTTAATTTCTCATGATACTATCAATGATCTGGAGATGACGGCCGCCATGACAGGCCAGCAGAATCTCACCATTCCGATTTCACAAAGCATTAAGACCAGCACGCAATTAGTCCCTTGATAGAAAGGGGTGCAAGGTAATTTTAAGTTTGCACCCCTTTAATTTTGTAGCATGCGTTAATTATAAACTTTGTAAAATAAAGGTCGAATTAGCAGTATGATTATTTTATTTAACTTGCATTATTCATAAACTTTATCGAAAAGAAGATTAGTTTGTACTATAAGTTCCTAATTCACAATGGATTAATGGAGTACTGGAGTGTTGGATTAAT
>CAZMEG010000320.1:0-4794 GCA_964565205.1 uncultured Cytophagia bacterium | reverse complement strand
TTAAGAGCTCTGCATTAGCATTTTTCATTAATTGTAAAAATTCTTTTTCAGTTCTTTTTTTGTAGTTTTCAAACTCGGCCGCTTTCCGTAAAAATTGATCTTTGAGTTTTTCAAATTCAACTTTAAGTTCTTCATATTGTTTTTTATAGCTTACCCGCGGCTTTCTCCTTTTAACTGATTCCTGACTCTTTATATTTTTTTCTTCTTTAGCCATATCAATCACTTCATCTAATTTAGCATTCATACTGCCTCTCACCTCCATGTTTTATTTCATTTGCGCACTTAATAACTGGCTAAGTACTTTACCCATATAGTCAACAAGAGGAATTATTTTAGCGTATTGCATGCGAGTGGGTCCCACCACCCCTAAAGTTCCGGTTACATTGCCGATATGATAACTGGTGGTTATTACACTACAATTGCGAAAAATTTCGTCTTTATGTTCTTCACCAATGGTTATGGATATTTTATCTGCCTTACCCTGTTCATCAAAAAGGTGCAAAATGATCTGTTTGCTTTCAATCAGTTCGAGCATTTTAATTAAATGTTCCTGATCAGAAAATTCAGGATTGGACATAATATTTACTGTGCCCCCCACATGCACATCTTTATGTTCCTCAAAAGTAAATAGCTTATCCGAAGATTCGATAATCATGCGAATCAAACTTTCTTCGCCTTTGGAGATATCCGCCATACGTCGGTCTATGCTATCTTTGATTTCTTTTAGAGAAAGTCCGGATAGCCGTTCATTAATGATCCAGGCCGTTTCATATAATTTATCGCGAGAAACACGAGATTCGATCTCGGTCATGATGGTCTTTACCAGTCCCGATTCAATGGATATTACGATCAAGATTTTATTTTCAGAAATTGGGACCAGTTCCATTTTTTGAAATATACCCTGATAAAATCTGGGAGCTAAAACCACACCGAGTTGACTGGAAATTTTCCCGAGCACCTGTGAGGAAGTATGTAAAATTTCATCCACATCTGCGGAAACTTTACGGAGATTTTCAAGAATCATTCTGCGTTCTTTACGTTGCAAGGCTTCAATGGAAATCAGGCTATCGACATAAAACCGGTACCCCTTATCCGTAGGAACACGCCCCGCAGAAGTATGCGGTTGTTTTAAATAGCCCATCTCTTCCAAGTCATTCATGACATTGCGGATAGTAGCGGGGCTCCAGCTCAAATTATATTTTTTCGCCAGATAGCGAGAGCCTACCGGCGTAGCCGTTTTGACATAGCTCTCTACAATACAATTTAAAATAATTTTCTCACGTTCATTTAGCGGTTCAAAATTTGTTGTTATATTTTGTCGAGTCATCATGTCAATTAAAGGCACCTTAAAAAATGGACATAAGACCTAAATTTCAATAAATTTAATTATAACGATTTTAAACACATTTGTCAATAAAAAACTGAAGGCAGAAGACAGATTGCATGAGTAAAATTTCAATTACAGTAAATACTTTCGTGTAGCATTAAAACTTCCCAGTAATCCCAATACCATGCCAATCAGGATTAAATAACCATAAACTTCCTTTTTTACCGTAACAATTTCGGTAATTTCGATCTGGGTTATTTTTACCAGACCGAATAGTATGAATGCTGCAAATCCACCCCCTAAAATTCCTTCAAAAGTACCCTGGATAAACATGGGCAATCGAATAAACCATTTTGTTGCCCCTACAAGTTGCATGGTTTCAATAATTTTGCGTTTAGAGAATATTATAAGACGAATATTATTGGAAACTAATAATATGGCACTTAAACAAACGATGGCGCCAATCAACAAATCCGCCATTAAAGCAAAATTAATATATTTGTCAAGGGTAACCATATATTCTCTTCTGTAAACCACGTCTTCCTTACTGATTTCGTCTAAATTCAATAGGGCTTGATGCACCTGCTCAATTTTCGAGGCCGTTTTATAATCATCTTTTAAATGAATTCGAAAGGAGGCTGGTAGGGGATTATAACCCAGGACTTCTAAGTACTCGCTTTTGCGATTACCAAAAAGTTTATTATACTCCAGGATGGCCATTTCTTTCGAAATAAAAGTAATGTCTTTGATGCCCTCGATGGCCTGAATTTTTTCCGATAATTGTTTTATTTTGGCCTCATCAAAAGAATCATCCAGAAAAACTTCCAGCTCAACCTGATTTCTTAAATAATCTACAAACCGATTTAAATTAAAGGTAATAATAATAAAAATCCCCAGTAAAATTAAAGAGATAGTAATAGTTGAAATTGCTACAAAACTGGCCAAGCGCGCCTGACGAAATCCACGAAATGCCTCGCTAAAACAAAATGCAATACTGGCAATCAATTTAGTGTTCTTCCTTCCTCTATTCTTACAATTCTTTTACGGAAACTACTTACCAGTTGATAATTGTGAGTTGCCATCAATACTGCGGTACCCCGATCATTTACCCGTTGTAAGATTTTCATAATTTCGTAAGCGGTTTCTGGGTCCAGATTACCCGTGGGTTCATCGGCTAAAAGAATAAATGGTTCATTAACCAGGGCCCGGGCTATGGCCACCCTTTGCTGTTCTCCACCGGAAAGCTCATCAGGCATTTTACGACTTTTATGACTTAGACCCACCTCAGCCAGTGCTTTTAATGTCTTCTTTTTTATATCTTTTCTTCGCGCACCGGTTACTCGCAAGGCAAAAGCAACATTTTCAAAAACATCCCGATCTTCCAGTAATTTGAAATCCTGGAATACTATACCAAGCTTTCTTCTCAGATAGGGTATCTCTTTATTACGTATGGTCATCGAATTGTAATTTTCTACGATTACATATCCCTGTGTAGGAAAAGTCTCCATGTAAATTAATTTAAGCACGGTGCTCTTACCGGCACCCGTTGGCCCTACAAGAAAAACAAATTCACCTGGCTTGATTTCCAGATTAACCGACTCCAGACCATCTCCCGAAGGATATTTCATCTTGACGTTATGTATCTTGACCATGTTTTAAATTTTCCTTAAGAGAAAGTGAATTCTGAATGATTTCTCAGAACCTGCGCGCCTGGTAAAACCATCATATTTACCCACGACCTCAAAACTTTCTGGAGAAATGATACTTTCGATCTCATTTATTTTATAAATCCGTTGCAAATGTTTTTCTTTAAAAACCTGTTCCTCTTCTTTATCGCCATGCCAGATAATTATAAACTCGTTGATTTGTAACTTTTCTTCTTTTATATAATAAGACTTACGGGTGTAAGTAAATCGGTCTGTTCCATCTTTTTCCGTATAATTTTGAAAATGGGACCGCGAATTTCTTTCCGTACAAATATCAAAAACAAATAATCCTCCTTTATTTAAAACCTGCGCCACGCAATTTAAAACCAAACCACACTGCTTAAGATCTAAACAATAATTAATGCTATCGTAAGTACATATGCAAGCATCGACTTTTTGTTTTAAGTAGAATTGGGTCATGGATTCACACCAGACAGGAATCCTCATGTCTTTTTTCCGAATTTTTTCTTTTGCTACTTCTGTCATATAAAAGGAAGCGTCAAAGCCAGATACCTCGTAACCAAGTTTAAATAATTCAATTAACATATTACCTGTACCGCAAGCGATATCGAGAACAAAATGCACAGGGATATCTGATTTTTTAAAAAGATCATCAATATACCTGGCCCATCGGGCATAATTAACATGGCGCATCACATAATCGTAAATCGGGGCTAATCGAGAATAAGGTTTAACTTCCATAGGTTTTTTTAGCCAGCTTCGCAGCAAGTTTAATTGCCTCCATCATACTGGACACATCCGCAATTCCCTGGCCTGCTATATCATAGGCTGTACCGTGGTCAGGCGAAGTACGGATTACAGGCAATCCAGCACTATAATTTACCGCACAGCCAAATGCCTTCATTTTTAGGGCTATCAAACCCTGGTCATGATACATGGCAAGATAAGCATCAAAGTTTTGTTGTGCAATCCGAGCAAAAAGAGTGTCCGCAGGGAAAGGACCTTCTACAGCAATATTTAATCCTCGAGCTTCTTTTATAGCCGGTCTTATTACTTCGATCTCTTCCGTACCAAGAAGTCCCTGTTCGCCACCATGGGGATTTAACGCACAAACAGCTATGTGTGGTTTAGGAATTGCAAATCTATTCTTTAAATCTAAATCCAGCAATTTTATTTTATTAATTATCTTTTCAACGGAAATTAAGGACGGCACTTTGGCCAGCGGGCAATGAGTGGTCACTAATCCAACACGAAAATTACCGCTCAATAATACCATGACAAAATCTGAAGCTTGACATCGTTCGGCTATGAGCTCCGTTTGGCCTGGATAATGAAAACCGGCCCCGGAAAGAGCATATTTTGAAACGGGGGCGGTGACAATTGCGTGGACTTTCCCATCTAACGCCCAATCCACTGCCTGAAGTAAGGCCTCCCCTGAAATCTTTCCACTTAGATTTGTAGGCTTCCCGATCTCCATCTGACGACTTTGAACAGACCATAAATCATAAACGGGTACTTTATTATTTTCTATTGGTATCTCATCTAATTGCTTAATCGGGTGGAAAGAAACCGGCAAGTTTAAATGTTCCGTGTAATAATTTAATATATCAATTGGACCTATAATTAAAGGATTACAAAGATTGAAAATCTTTCCTTCTGCTAAAATCTTAACAATTATTTCCGGACCTACTCCATTAATATCTCCAATAGTAATCGCAATCAAGGGTAAAAAGTTTTTCATGGCTGTTCTGTAAAAGGTTTCATAACATAAATATAAGACCGTACGCCTTCTTTAACAAA
>CAZMEG010000319.1:3673-4809 GCA_964565205.1 uncultured Cytophagia bacterium | reverse complement strand
ATAGAAGCTCAAAAAATGTAATAGAGGAGTAGTTGAAAACTGAAAAGCCAATCATTTGAGCTTGATGGTCTTTTACTAACAGGAGACAAAAAGTTAAAAGAAAAATTAAAAACTGAAGGATTTAACTCTTTTTATGAATACCCAATAAATAGAAGAAAATAAACAAAAAATGAATCAATAATTCACTTTTCAACTATGTCATCGTCCTTCTCACTCCATGCCACCACCGGGTTCACCAGCACACCAATTTTTTCGATTTCAACTTTCACCACATCGCCTGGCTTCAAAAACAACTGGGGCTGCTGATAGTAGCCCACCCCACCCGGCGTTCCGGTGGTGACAATATCCCCCGGATAAAGCGTAAAACTTTTGCTTAAATAAGATACCAGGTAGGCCACACCAAAAATGAGATGACGTGTGTTGGAATGTTGTAAAATCTTCCCATTAACCTCACAGGTGATTTCAAGAGAGTGCGGATCGGGAATTTCATCACGAGTTACGATCACCGGTCCCAGCGGACAAAAAGTATCTAGGGATTTGGCGCGCACCCACTGACGCTCGGCAAATTGCAGGTCACGGGCCGAGACATCGTTGACAATGGTATAACCGGCCACATAGTCCAGGGCATCTTCTTCGGGTACACAGCGTGCCTTTTTACCCATAACAAAGGCGAATTCTGCTTCGTAGTCCACCTGCTGGGTCAGATCTGGTGGCCAGGTGATGGGCTCTTCCGGTCCAATAATGGCGGAAGGATGCTTGGCAAAAGTCACAGGAAATTTTGGTACTTCCAGTTTATTTTCCTCACAGTGATCCCGATAATTGAGGCCTATGGCTATAATTTTTTGCGGATTGTGGATGGGGGCGGTTAGCCGTGTAGCCGCCCTATTTACCAGTAAACCTTCAAGTTTTTCTCGTTTCCCCTGGATTCGGGCAATAAGATTTTTAACTGCCTGTAAAGCCACATCACCCTGCTGGAGTAAATCCAGAGTGCAGGTGATGGGGGTGGGAAATAAATGTGGAAAAGTAGTCGAGGCTTTGTGTAGATTCAGAATCCGGTCTTCGTCCACCAGCACACCCGGAAACCGTTGATTTTCAAGGTAGAATTGTACAAGCTTCACTTTTCCCCTTCTCCTTTC
>CAZMEG010000319.1:0-3663 GCA_964565205.1 uncultured Cytophagia bacterium | reverse complement strand
GGACAAATGTCCCAAAATATTTTCAAGGCAGGATTTGAACCCGACCCGATCAGTTGTCCTGTAACTGAAAATTCTTCATTTTCTTCTGATTTTTTATTTTTTGTGCTTTGTGTCTCTGTGACTTTGCGAGAAATCATCATAAAGCTGCCAGTATTTATCAAAAAACCCGGCTTCTACATATTTAAACTCATCTTCCTCAAGCGCCTCACGATCAAAAATGACATAATCTGGCAATTCAGTCAACGGTAAATGTGTGATGTGCTCCAGACTTTTTACTGAGAAACCGCCCAAGATGACTACGTATTTTCGCTGATTTAATGGATTGGGATAAATCATCACCATACCCAGGTCTTCGCCAACAATTTTCTTTTCCCCAAAAACAATGCCCTGCTTTGAAAAACGAATGGGTAAGGCTTGATTTATTCTGGCTATGAGATGGTTACTGGCCGGGGTACCAAATAACACAAGATTGTATTCGTTTATGTCCTCTTGCGTGATACGTTGGTCTGGTTTAATCTTCACATTGCCATTGAAAAGACTCTCCAAAGCGCGGGCTATGCGACGTGCACAGTTTTCTACGGCTTGCGATGTCTCATCTCCGGTTCCCACTACAAACAAAAATTTTGAATTAAAAGCATCCACCAGCGGTCCAAAAAGCTTCGATGACTTTTGTAAAACCGGGGGACTGAAATTGACAAATGTATCAATTTGACCTTTTGAATTAAGCTTTGCAGCCATCGTCCAGGGATAGAAGTTTTCTTTATCCAGTATTTTGAGGTCTTCTGGTGGAAGCAATAACAAAAACTTTTCATCTGCCATTTGTCTCAAAGTAAATAATCTGGAATCGGGCACGGGCCCTGCATAAACCAGTTGCCCGTTAACATGAACTTTTACCGATAAATCCGGTTTAATCAAGGTATTATTAAGCTCCAGAGTAAACTGGGTAATGTTGCTGGTCTGAATTTCTATCTGGTTATCTTCAGATACCTGAGCGGTGATCTGGGCAAGCTCATAAATGCGATCCAGTTCATCAATGGTTACCCAGTAGGCTTTGTTGTAGCGCAGGGTGTTCGTTTTGTAAATGACCCTGCGTGGATTTTTCTTGCGAACAGCGTATTTTTGAAAGAAATTCCAGATCGGTGGCTTGTCCACTACCTCCACGCCGTAAAATTTGCCCCGTGGACCCCACCAGTGTCCTTTTTGGGGATTTTCATCATAGACGTAAGTATAACCAAGCTCTTGAAGTCGAGTTGCCATTTTTCTACTGTGTTCCACGGTTACATTTTCATCTCTTGCGCCATGAATAATATAAGCCGGAACATGCAGCAAATTTTCAGCGAAAAGTAACGGACTCCATTCCTGCAAGAGTTTCAATCGATAGGCGTCCATATTTTTACTGTCGCGCATAGCCGGATGGTAGATAAAATAATCGGCATAACCGGCCTGTGGCGAAATGGCTGCCCAACGATCTGGATGTCGGGTAGCTTGAAACCAGGTGCCATAGCCACCCATGGAGTGCCCGGCAAGATAAATGCGATCTTCATCGATATTAAAATCTCTGGTCACCTGCTCCAAAACTTCATACAAATCCACCTCCCCCACATCGCGATAGCGATTATTCCCCCGATCGTGCACTGCCACCTGAATAATCCATTCCTTCAAATTGTAGGATATGATGTTCTGCCCCCATCCTGTTACCCAGGCGCCGTGTAACAAAAGCACCAGAGGGTACGATCGCTCCGGAGTGTAAGAAGTGGGAAGCAGTACCGAATAAGGTTGAACCGAGCCATCCAATTTTGATAGATACGTAGTCACATAATATTCATCTTCTTTACGTAATCGAGGAGTAAGTTCGGTATGCAGGGTTTCAGTACTGGAACTCACCTTCAATCTGAGAACTGGAATTTCGCCCTGGGGAACTGTGTCTCGTGTAGTGATCCAGAATGGAAGGCGTCGCACCTCACCGGGAGCCATACCTGCAAAGGTTTGATGGCAGGGATAAACAAGCTCAGTACCAACCAGCTCTATTTGAATCTCACGCAGCGAATCCTGGCTCACATTCACCAGTTCGATCTGTCCCCAGGCTGCCACTCTTTCCCCAATTCTAAAATCAGGAACTATGCTGTTTGCTTTGTTGATAAACAGGCTTTGCGCATCCGGGTAAAGTTTGAAGTAAAATCCCCAGTAGGGCGCCCTGCCCTGAACCTTGACCAGAAGACGATTTACCCCTTTGTGCAAAGCAACCACCACCACATCCTTATCAGGTTCTGGTTTGCGAGAAATACGATTCTGGTGAATAAGTTCGCCATTTAACCATACTCTGAGACTGCCAGTGTGACCAAATGTGACCGGCATTAGCTTATCTCTGTCCGATTCTATTCTGACGAAGGCATACGCTATGCCGGTATGCCGGTTTTCCAGATCCAGAATTTTAGCCAGATTCAGAAACCCATTTTTGTCGATCGCTGCCGAATTCCAGATCAGTGGATGAGGACCTGCTTGCTCCACAGTGTCCCCCTTCATTGGAACCACACGGCTTTCTCCACCCAAACCAGTCAGTAGGTCTTTGTAAAAATAGTGATCACCTGCTTGCGGAATGGGACCCAGGACTAACCATTTTTTTATGGTCTGGCCTTTAACATCAGCTTCCTGAGCAATTAACATATTGAAAAGGACTACAATAACAACGAGGCTACACAAAATATTTTTAACTGAATTTTCCATTGTTTTACAAGCCATAATTTTTGGGATTTGGTAAAATGGGATTTTCATTGACTTAATAATTTCCTTGCATTCTCATAAAATATCATCTCGCGTTCCGAATCTGAAATGCCGATGGTAAACAGCTTGCCCACCTGGGCCGAAGCATTCAAAAATGGCATATCACTACCGAATAAAATCTTACTAGCGCCCACAGTTTTGATCATCCTTTCCATCAACCCCCAGTAATTCCGTGAAAATGTTGTGTCCAGAAATACATGGTCAAACTTTTTTGCCAGTTGCATGGCTTTCTCAAATCCACCCAGGACATTACCTGAGTGCCCAATAATGAATGGTATATCACGAAAATGGGAAAAGTGCTCCAGCAAAAATTCTGGCTTAGAATACTGATTGCTTTCATCCGTATGAAACAGAACCGGCCTGGGATTGGTCTGGATGAGTTCGAGGATTCTGTGATAGCCCGGGCCTTTTATAGGATAATTATGCAGGGCCGGATGAAGTTCATTCCACATACTCACCTGGGGGTCGCACCGCTTGAATTCCTTTTCCAGTTCAATTTCCGGCAGCCTGGGATCAAGCACACCACCCACCAGAATTCGGTCCGGAAATTTGTGAGCGGCCTGCAGGGTCAGGGTGTTGCCTTCCCGAACATCATAAAGAAAACCGTACATGTGACTGACACACAGTTTGACGATGTTCAGTTCATCCGCTTTTTTGATGACATCCTCTAACTCACCCTGTCGGATAGGAAATTCAAAATAGCTCCCCAGGTGGGCGTGGAGATCGATGATTGTAATGTCTTTAATTTTCATTTCTTGGTTCAGGATTTCATTAATTACGACAGCACATTTTTAAGATCCAAATATCTAATTTGGAAATCAGAAAATTATTTAATATCGAGCACTAAGTAATCTTCGTAAATTCTCACCGGCGATATTTTTT
>CAZMEG010000318.1:0-4809 GCA_964565205.1 uncultured Cytophagia bacterium | reverse complement strand
TCGTTGAAGCTATCGAGGAATTGGCTTCTGGGGGTTAGAGTATTCATGTGATCAACGCCGCTATACTAAAATTTGAAATGCACTAACCTGAGAGGAAAGGTTCAGGTGTTGCCAGATATTGTGTCATTCTGGAGAAATCTTTTTAGAAAACGGTATAAATTTAGGTGAAAAAGTCAAAAAGATTTTATTCTAAAAATTTAGGTTGACTTAAGAAAACAAATTTATTAATTTAAAACAAAATTTTCAGGATGATTTTATGAAAAATTTCAAATTTATAGTTGTTTTCATATTTTTCCTGACCATTAAAGTTAGTCTTGCTGATACCCCACTATATGAAGGTGTCACCAAACAAGTTCAGGCAATGGGGGTTCTGGCAAAAAAGGGCGAGGAACTTAGTTTTTTACGAGCCTCCATTATTCCATATATTGCTCAATGGGGATTTGTATTTTCCATAAATCGCGCATTGGGCAAAGACATTCGGGGGTCCAACTTTAAACGCTGGTTAAAAAATATCACCACAGCACCTAAAATTCCAGACGGCGATCATTGGGTTACCAATTTTATCGGACATCCACTTATGGGTGCCAGTTTCTACGCATTTTATCGGGAGCGTGGTTTTTCATCTAAAGAAAGTATTGCGGGCACCTTTTTACAAAGCACTTTATTTGAGTATACGGTAGAGGGCTGGAAGAAACCACCCAGTGGAGTGGACCTTCTGGTCACTCCCATAATGGGAAGCCTTATTGGTTCACAAATCGGGGTAAATTCTTTTATCCTCTCCTCATCTTATGCCCTGACCAAATATATTTTTCGGATCTTTTAATATTTCCTAACTTTTCAATTTAAAGTCCCTTAATTTCTCTGCCGATAACTTATTCAAATTAAAAGAATAAGCAGGAGAAAACAGATGAGTATTAGAATAAGCCTCATAGCGTTTTTTTCTATCTGCCTGATTAGCTATTTTTGTTATGGACAATCATGGCAGGCAGTGCAGGAGGAAATTAAACTGGATTTCCACCCCACCGACATTAAAACGGGGGATTTTAACAGAGATGGATATGTGGATATAGTTGTCTTGTCTCAAAGAGAAAATGCTTGCTGGATCTATTTTAATTCAGCGGGGAACTGGCTGGGGGATCGGATAAAAATAGAGACCGGTAAAGAACCCGCTGATGTAGAAGTCAGTGATTTTAATCAGGATGGCTTTTTAGATCTTGCAATCATCCTTCACGGAGATAATCAAATGGCAGTGTATATAAATCAAGGCGGCCAATTCGCCAATCCGGTTCGTTATCCCACAGGAAACTGGCCGGTGGATATCACTTCTGGTGATCTGAATAATGACGGCCTGATTGATCTGGTCGTAGCCAATAGTTTAAATGACAATATTTCCTATTTCCGTGGAAAGGAGCACGGGGAATTTCATTTACCGGTGAACTACAAAACCGGCTGGCAACCTTACAGCTTGTTTATTACTGATCTGGATTATGATGGTAATCCGGATATTTTGAGCGCTAATCAAGGCGATAGCACATTCACATTCCTAAAAAATCTGGGCGAAGGATATTTTGGTTGGCCACGTAACTTTTCTCTCGGTGCAACACCTTATGCTATTGTTGCCGGGGATTTCACGGGAGATGGTCTTAAAGATATTGCTATTGCTGCATTTGATAATGCTCATATTTATGTGTATCCTAATTCGGATGAATCGGTTTTTACCGAAAGGCAAGAATATGCGGTTGGGGCCGGTCCCTACGCTTTATCCACATGGGATCTGGACCTGGACGCTGATAAAGATCTGGTCGTACTCAATAGCGTAAATTCGACCATTTCAATATTAATGAATCAAAAGGGGCAATTAATCAAAACCTCGACATTTAAAACAGGATCCTTTCCAATTTCCATGACTTTAACGGACCTGGATCACAATCAAAAGCCAGAAATTGTTGTAGCTAACAAGCTGGATGAAAGCTTACTTATTTATCACTTACAGTGGAAGCAAACACCTTAATGTAATAATTTTTTTAAGACTTCGCTTAAATCCTGTAAACGATACGGCTTAGCAATCACAGCACTGAAGCCATAATCTTTATATTTGGACATGATAGGGTCATTGGAATAGCCGCTTGAAACAACGGCTTTGACTTTGGGATCAATTTTGCGCAGTTCTCTTATGGTTTCTTTCCCTCCTAATCCACCTGGTACGGTTAAGTCAATAATTACCACATCATAAGGTTGTTTATTCTTTAGGGCTTCTTGATAGGCTTGAATGGCTTCATGACCTTCTCTCACCGCTGTAACTTCATAACCTAACCTTTTGAGAATCTCAACAGCTACGTTACGGACAATGTCTTCATCATCCATGATCAAAATTTTACCATGTCCCTTTGTGATTTCCTTTTTAGATTTCATTTTCGCTTCCCTGCAATTTTTGGGTGAAGCCGGCAGATAGACATTAAATGTCGTCCCTTCATTTAATTTTGTATCAACCGTTATGATGCCATCATGTTTTTTTATAATAGAATAGGCCGTAGCTAAGCCTAAACCGCATCCCTCTTTTTTGGTTGTAAAATAAGGATCAAAGATTTTAGATAAATTTTCTTCGGAGATCCCGGTACCCTGATCTTTAATGGAAATCTTAACATATTTTCCTTTTCGCAAAGGCAAATTATTATCATTTTTAATCGTCACATTTTGACCACGAATGATGACCCGTCCCCCTTCGGGCATGGACTGTATTGCATTAATGATTAGATTCTGAATGACCTGGCTTATTTGTGCCTCATCGACCTGTACAGTCCACAAATCTTTAGCAAAATACATTCGACATTTTACATTGGTACCACGAATGGTGAATTTTGCGTAATCTTTTATCATTTCTGTAATTTTTATTGCCTTTTTAATCGGGGTGCCGCCTTTTGCAAAAGTCAATAATTGTATGGTTAGGTCTTTGGCCTGATTTGTTGCTTTTTCAGCATGATTCAGATAGGTAATCACCTGTTTTGGGAGAGAATCTTTATAACTGTTAATTAAAGAGAGGCTTCCCAGAATGACTGTTAAAAGGTTATTAAAATCGTGAGCAATTCCACCGGCTAATATGCTGAGCGATTCCAGTTTACTTGCTTTTATGAGTTCTGCTTCAAATTTTTGCCGTTCAGTGATATCATTTGCTATGATTAATTGAGCTTCACGACCCTTAAAATGGATTTCGTGTGAATAAATTTCTACGATGATCAAAGAACCATCTTTTTTCCGATGACGCCAGCTACTGGTGTTTCCTGTATTTTTGTCCTGCAAGGCCAAGTATTTTATGAAAGAGGGAATCTCTTCTTCCGGCAAAAGGTCCTGTACGGTCATGTTTAGAAATTCTTGTTCTGAATATCCATAATGGCGAATCATGGCTTCGTTTACAGCTAAAATTCGGTAATTAATTGAATCGTAAACCCACATGGGCATGGGGTTATTATTAAATAAATAGCGAAAGGTTTCTTCACTTTCCTTGAGAGCTTCTTCAGCCTGTTTGCGCGACATTGCTGTGGCTAATATATTGGCTATAGATTGTAAAAAATGTAAATCGTAACGGCTAAATTTTCGCAGGCTGCTCGAGTAGACTTCCAGAACCCCGAAGGGTTTGCTTTTACTTCCAATAAGGACACTCATTCCGCTCATAGCTTTGTATTTATTACGCAGTTTTTTGGTCGGGAACCGCTTTTCCTGAATAAAATTCTCCACAACGACCGAGGAAGCTAAGTTGACAGTATACCAGGCCAGAGCAGCTAATCCTTTTTTATGCTTTTGAATTTTTGAAGAAATAGAACAGCCATAATTGGCACGCAATATAAAGGCCTCTTTCTGAGGTAAATACTCCAAGATATGGCAGCAGTTGGTTCCTAAAGTCTCTGCAATATAGTTGACTATCTTCATCATCAAATCATCCAGCTTATAACCCGACAGAGCCATATGCCCCAATTTCGCAACCACTTCCTGCTGCAAAAATCTCAATTTAAGATGAACCTGGGTTTCTTTGTGCTGCGTTATATCATAGATTAACCCGTCGTATCCCATTAATTGACCATGTTCATTATAATGAGGTACAATGGTATTACGTACCCAGCATATTTTCCCATTCCGGTGTACAATTCGATGTTCTATGGGTGGGATGCTTTCACCAGTGTAAATACGCTGCAACTGTTCTAAAACCCATTGTTTATCTTCATCATGAATCATGGAATACCAGAGCGTGGGATCGTTATGATAATCCTGAGGTAAATACCCTGTAATTGATTTACACCCCTGACCGTGAATCGTGGTAATAGGAACTCCATTTTCAATTTTTACCGTGTAAAGATAGTAATCAGTAACCATTTCCAGTAGTCTTTCAGGGGTGTGAGACGATTTAGCTTTGGATATCTCGGAAAGAAGAACAAGCTCTTTGGTTGGGAATGTAGCTGGTTTATATTTTAATTTCATATTTACGAGGCCTAATTTGAAGTTATTTTATCAGCCTCTCTAAAAAGAGATATGGTAGGATCTCTAAGAATTTCTATGTCGCATGCGACACCTAATAATGATGAAAATAAATAAATTCTCTTGGAAGATCATTCTGAGCACGTAAAGCACTTGATCTCACTCTCGGCAACAGACCTGATGTGCGAAGAATCTCCACGGCTCCGCACAATCCCTTACCTTTTAAAGTCTCTGGCTGTCATTCTGAAAGAATCTCCACGACCGTTCTGTGCTTCATGCGCAAATTTATCCAAATCATAAAGAGATGCTTATTGGTTTTAAAGATAATATATTATAAAAGGG
>CAZMEG010000317.1:0-4833 GCA_964565205.1 uncultured Cytophagia bacterium | reverse complement strand
GGTAAAAAACGCCAAATTTCAACTTTGTAATTTTAGTAAAATTAAAGAGTTACAGAATAGGAAGAAAACAGAGTAAAAGGCGGTTTTGTAATTTCAATATTATCAATGTGTTCTGAGTTTTGTGAAACCCTATAATGAATAAGAAGAGGAGAACGACTTTGAAGTTTCGCGTTATTATTGAACAGGACGAAGATGATGGGTTTGTAGCCGAAGTGCCAAGTTTACCCGGCTGCATATCCCAAGGAAAGACCCGAGAAGAAGCTTTTAAGCACTATTCGTGAGTAATACTGACTATTATCAGAGGGAGGAAATGCATGACACAAAAAGATGGCCTCAGTCTTAAAGCTTTTGAGCCTTTACGAAAAGGGGAAGTTTATGAACCATACGTTCCTCCCGATGAAAGTCCTGCGGAATTTACCATCAAGGCGGCATTTACTGGAATTATTTTTGGAATATTATTTGGTGCCGCCAATGCTTATTTAGGCCTACGAGCCGGACTGACGATTTCCACATCCATTCCGGTAGCGGTAATGACCGTGGCTTTATTCAAAACCATTCAGGCTGCTTTTAAAGTGCGAAGCACTATTTTGGAAGCCAACATTTCACAGACCATCGGTTCGGCCTCAAGCTCTGTTGCAAGCGGGATTATTTTTACTTTGCCGGCGCTATTTCTCTGGAATATGGACCCTACTTTAATTCAGATGACCCTGCTTGGCTTATTTGGAGGATTGCTGGGGGTTCTATTCATGATCCCTTTGCGGCGATTTTTAATTGAACGGGAACATGGCTATTTACCTTACCCCGAAGGTACCGCCTGTGCTGAAGTGCTGGTAGCTAGCGAGGTGGGTAAAGGACGGGCCAGAAATGTTTTCCTGGGCTTGGGGGCAGGGGGTATTTTTAAATTTTTAACCGGCTGGATTCGTTTTATTCCAGATGACGTGCATTTTAAAATTCCATTGTTAAAAAAGGGGCAACTGGGCCTGGAAATGTCGGCAGCGTTATTTGGTGTGGGGTACATTCTCGGTCCAAGAATTTCAACCATCATGGTGGGTGGTGGCTTGCTTTCCTGGTTGATCATCATTCCAGCCATTGCTTACTGGGGAGAAGGGCGCACTTTACCCCTGTATCCGGAAACTGTTAAAACCATTGCTGAAATGTCTCCGAGTCTAATCTGGACACGTTATGTGCGTTATATTGGTGCGGGTGCGGTGGCTACCGGGGGGCTCATTACCTTAATTCGCAGTTTTCCTACCATGGTAGAGAGTTTCCGTGTAGGGGCCCGTCAGATTAAAGAACGCCTGAGTGAAACTTCCATAAGGATTCCAAGAACCGGTCAGGACCTCCCATTAACTGTGGTGGGAGTGGGAGTGCTGATTTTAATTTTCGCCATGGCTGTAGTGCCGCATGTATTTGGTCATCTGGAAGTTTTCTCCATGCGATTCATCGGGGCAGTGCTGGTAGCTATTTTTGCTTTCTTTTTTGTCACGGTTTCATCGCGGATTGTGGGACTGGTAGGGGTTACTTCCAATCCTACGAGCGGTATGACTATTGCCACCCTTCTGGGTACTTCTTCCATCTTTTTGTTTATGGGCTGGACCGATGATGTGGGTAAAGCGGCTGCGCTTACAGTCGGTTGTGTGGTGGCCATCGCTGCTTCCATTGCCGGAGATACGTCACAGGACCTTAAGACCGGCTTTCTTTTAGGCGCTACACCCAGAAAGCAGCAAATTGGTGAACTTGCCGGAGTATTAACTTCAGCAGCGTTTGTTTGCATGGCGGTACTTTTACTGGACAAAGCTTATGGCTTTGGCACAGAAGAATTACCAGCCCCTCAGGCAAATATGATGAAGATTGTTATTGAAGGGGTTTTACAAAATACCTTGCCCTGGGTCCTCGTGGGTCTTGGGGTATTTATAGCCCTGGCAGCAGAATTGTTCAAAATTCCGAGTTTACCTTTTGCTGTTGGAGTTTACTTACCGGTGACTACCATGGTGCCTGTTTTTTTAGGAGGTATGCTAAGAAAATATCTGGAGAAACAAGCCGCAACCAAAGAAGAGGCTAACTCCCGACGTGAAAAGGGAATACTTTTTGGTTCGGGACTGGTTGGTGGGGAAGGACTTATGGGGGTTGGCATTGCTGCGGTTGCCTTTTATCAGGGTCAGGCTCCACAGGGTTTGGGATTTGAATGGGCTGGACCTCTGGCACCATTCATTGCATTGCTGGTTTTTGCTGTGCTTATTGGTTTTTTCACCAGAAGCTGTGTGAAATAATTTTGCATTCATCATAACCTTTGTCAATGCAAGTCAGGTTTGTAACATAACTTTTTATTTCCCGGGGGAGTACTGGAATACTGGAATTTTGAGGAAGGGTAGCTATTTTTGTGTTTTGTAAAAATAAAAAAGCTCTGGCCAGTGCCAGAGCTTTCGCTTTTAATATCTCTATATTTTAGTCCTGCTCAGCTTTAGCCGTGCAAAACCTATCAAACGCTTTAATCAGTTCGGCAGCCACTTCCTCGGCGGTGCGTCCTTCTATTTGATACCGTTCCAGCATAAAAACCAGCTCTCCATCTTTAAATAAAGCCATGGAAGGGGAAGAGGGCGGATAACCAACTAAATAACTTCGTGCCCTTGCCGTAGCCTCCACATCCTGACCGGCAAAAACCGTAAGTAATTTATCTGGAACCACATCGTGGGTCAAAGCCAGGGCCACACCAGGTCTCGCTTGACCGGCAGCACAACCACACACGGAATTGATTACCAGTAACACCGTTCCCTGTGCGTTGGTTAATTCACGATCTACTTCTTCTGGGGTCCTTAATTCTTTAAAACCAATACTGGTTAATTCATCACGCATGGGTTGTACTAAAAATGGATCATATAACATCATTTACTCCTCTATTTTAATTTAATTATTTATCATTTTAATTAGCTTAATATACGTAAACATTAATTTAAATGTCAAGCAATATCTAATTGTTGCTTGACATTTTAGATGAAATAAGCTAATTTTGTGCGATGGACGAAAAAATAATTACAACCAATCGCAAAGCCCGGCATGACTATGAAATCTTGGAAACTATGGAAGCCGGGATAGTGCTGCAGGGAACCGAGGTGAAATCTTTGCGAGAAGGTCGTGCAAACTTAAAAGATAGTTATGCAACGGTTAAAGATGGTGAGGTCTTTTTATTAAATGCTCATATCAGTCCTTATAAACATGGCAACATAAATAATCATGAGCCCACACGAACTCGAAAATTGCTTTTAAACAAAAAAGAGATTCGACGATTGATTGGTAAGGTACAGGAAAAAGGTTTAACACTTGTACCTTTAAAAATGTATTTTAAAAATGGTAAGGTGAAAGTTGAATTAGCTTTGGCTCGCGGAAAAAAAATCTATGATAAACGAAAGGACATAGCCAAACGTGACGCTGAATTAGAAATTAGGCGACAATTAAGAAAAAGATAAAAATGGAGAGGTTTAAATCTTGGATAATGTCTATGACATATTAAAAGAAAGAGGTTTTGTCGAACAGGTCACAGACGAAGAAGCGGTAAGGAAATTATTCTCCATCGAAAAAGTAACGGCTTATGTGGGTTTTGATCCCACTGCAGATAGCCTGCATGTAGGGAATTTACTCGGGTTGATGGTGCTTGCTCATCTCCAGCGGAGCGGTCACAGGCCCATTGCAATTATTGGCGATGGCACTGCGCTGGTCGGGGACCCCAGTGGGAAAACGGAAATGCGTCAAATGTTGTCCAGAGAAAAAATTTCCGAAAATGCTCAAAAAATTGAAGCACAAATTGGCAGGTATATTAAACTTGATGGTAAAAACGGCCTGGCCATTCATAATGCAGAGTGGTTAGAAAATCTTAAATACATTGATTTTCTGCGTGAAATCGGGCGCCACTTCAGCGTAAATCGGATGTTAGCAGCCGAGGCGTACAAAATTAGAATGCAAACCGGGTTGTCTTTTTTAGAGTTTAATTATCAAGTATTACAGGCTTATGATTTTTTGGTTTTGTACAAAAAATATAATTGTAAAATTCAACTGGGTGGAGATGATCAATGGGGAAACATTTTAGCTGGAGTAGATCTCATTCGAAAAGTGACCCGTGGTGAAGCGGAAGGAATTACCTGGCCCTTGCTCACTACAGCCGGCGGTCAAAAGATGGGTAAGACTGCTAAAGGCGCCATCTGGTTGGATCCGGTTAAAACCTCCCCATATGAATTTTACCAGTACTGGATAAATGTAGATGATCGAGATGTCAAACGGTTTTTGGCCTATTTTACGTTCTTGCCTTTATCGGAAATCAACGAGCTTTGTAAAGTGTCGGGTGAAAAACTCAGGAAAGCAAAAGAAGTTTTGGCTTATGAAGCAACAAAAATTACTCATGGTGAAAAAGAAGCACAGAAAGCACGTGAGGCTTCTAAAAGTGTATTTGAGAAAGTTGGAGGCGATCTCAGTGCAGTTCCAAGCACATCTATTGATAAAAAGCGTTTAGAAAATGGCATTTTAGCCGTTGATTTATTTGCCGAAGTAGGATTGACTTCGTCTAAGAGTGAAGCCAGGAGACTTGTTAAACAAGGGGGCGCTTACATCAATGATAAAAAAGTTCCAAATGTTGAATTTGTTGTGGATCTTGCAGAGTTTAAAGATGGTTATATATTACTGCGAGCAGGAAAGAAACGATTTCATAGAATAATTCTTAAGTCCTAAAAATTTTCCTTGACATTTGAGATTATTCTTTTAAATTATACGCTGCCTTTTTAAGGGAGGCAGTTAAAAAAAAAAAAAAAAAGCTTGACATTCAGTTCTTTTTAGTATATATTATAT
>CAZMEG010000316.1:0-4859 GCA_964565205.1 uncultured Cytophagia bacterium | reverse complement strand
ATCATGGACCAGGCAAAAAAGCGTGGAATATCACCGGAGACATTGATAAATCTCTGGCTTTTTGAAAAATTAACACAGGAAAAACAAACAACACAATAATACTCTACAAAAAGAGATAACCTTTGGTTCAATTTTATTTCAAGTCTTAATGTCCACCCATTAAATTATTTAACCTGCATTGTTCCTAAAATTTGTGGAAAAGAATTTTTATTTAAAACTCCTCATAATTGAAAGTGCGTTTTAATAAATGACTCAATCCGGTCACGGATTTCTCGAAATTTTTGCAACCGTTCTTCTTCGTTGCCTGGTGCGGCTGCCGGGTCCTCCAGACTCCAGTGCCAGTGAATCTTGTTGGTGGGGAAATAAGGACAGGTTTCCTTTGCGTGATCGCACACAGTAATTACGTAGTCGAAGTTTATATGCATGTATTTATCAATGTGATCGGAGGTGTGTCTGGAAATATCGATGCCTTTTTCCGCCATGGCCTTAATGGCCAGGGGATTCACTTTTGTAGCAACTGTACCGGCACTATAAACTTCATAGCGATCACCAGCCAGATGCCGTAACAATCCCTCCGCCATCTGACTCCGAGCTGAATTATGTGTACAGATAAAGATTACACGTTGTTTTTGTCCCATTAATTTCTCCTCTACAATTATTAACATTTACTAAAATTTTACTTAATTTACAAAGATTTTGTTGATTAATAAGGTCTGATTTAATATAATTTGAATACTTTTTATTTCTAACAACCAATTAACTCCATTGCCTTCTAAATTCCGTTGAATTTAATAAAAAATATTATAATTTTTAATCAAATAAATTTTTGGAGTACTCTTCATGGAAATTGCCATAAGTGGCGCCAGCGGGTTTTTAGGATCAAAGCTGGTGCCATATTTGATGGAGGCAGGTCACAAAGTCAAACGTCTGGTACGCAAAAAACAAGGTATTTCTGAACACGAGATTCCCTGGAATCCTTATAAAGAATTCATTGAAAGGCAAGCTCTCGAGGGTGTGGATGCACTGATTCATCTCTCAGGAGAAAGAATTGATGGACGCTGGACAAAAGAAAAAAAGCAACGCATTCGTGATAGTCGCGTACTCACCACGCAATTTCTTTGCAAAACGTTACTTGAATTGCAAAACCCACCCGCAACCTGGATTTGCGCATCGGCAATTGGTATTTATGGAAATCGCGGTAATGCATGGCTTACCGAAGAAAGTCCACCGGGAGAAGGTTTTTTAGCCGACGTTTGTAAAGATTGGGAGGCAGCCACTCTTCCAGCTACTAAGAAAGGAATCCGTGTGGTAAATCTGCGCATTGGAGTCGTTCTATCCCCGGACGGTGGTGCCCTGGCAAAAATGCTTTTACCCTTCAAAATGGGCTTGGGAGGTGTGATAGGTTCAGGTGATCAGTACTGGAGCTGGATTGCCATGGATGATCTGCTGGCCATTTTTTTGTTTACTTTAACTCATGAAACATTGCAGGGTCCGGTAAATGCCGTAGCACCGAATCCGGTGACTAATCGGGAGTTTACCCGTTTGTTGGGCCGGGTCTTACACCGCCCAACTTTATTACCCTTGCCAGCTTTTATGGCACGTTTAATTCTTGGTGAAATGGGCGAAGTTTTATTGATGTCCAGTGCACGAGTGAAGCCAGAAAAGTTACTGGAATCTGATTTTACATTTCATTTTCCCGAACTGGAATTGGCACTTCGTCATCTACTTAAAAATACACTATAATTTTAATGAGTATGTATTTAACAAATAAAAAAAGTAGGAAGGGAACGATGAAAAAATTAACGCTAATTTACTGGTGGTTTTTGCTTATTGCGACATTTGTTTTATACTCCGGACTAATGGCTGGAGAGGACAAAATTAATCGAGAAAGTCAATTCCTTTCCAATATTCGTCAGCTTACTTTTGAAGGGAAACGTGCCGGAGAAGGATACTTTTCTCCTGATGGAAATGCCATCATCTTTCAAAGTGAACGCGAACCTGGTAATCCATTTTTTCAAATTTATATCCTTGATATGAAAACCGGGGATACACATCGGGTTTCGACGGGAATAGGAAAAACAACCTGCGGGTTCTTCAGACCGGGTACCGATGAGGTCATTTTTGCTTCAACGCATCTTGATCCTCAGGCAAAGTTTAAACAAGCCCAGGAATATAAAATAAGAAAAGAGGGAAAGACAAGACGATATGCCTGGGATTATGATGAATATATGGATATTTTTCTGGCTCATCGAGATGGTAGTATAATAAAACGTTTGACCACGGCTCGCGGCTATGACGCCGAAGGCTCTTTTTCTCCGGATGGTAAAAAAATAGTCTTTTGTTCGGTGCGAGATGCCTATCCTCCCGAAAAATTAACTCCTGAAGATAGGAAGCGCCTGGAGATAAACCCTTCATATTTTGGCGAGATTTACATTATGAATGCTGACGGATCCGGGCAAAGGCGTCTGACCGATTGGCCAGGTTATGACGGCGGTCCTTTTTTCTCCCCGGACGGCCAGAGGATTATCTGGCGGCATTTCGATGAAAGTGGGATGCTTTCAGATATCTACACTATGAAGCCCGACGGCTCGGATATACGTCGTCTCACCAATTTTGAATCCATGTCCTGGGCGCCCTTTTATCATCCCAGCGGTAAATATGTGATTTTTACCTCCAATAAATTTGGTTTCTCGAATTTTGAACTGTTTATTGTGGATGTCCAGGGGAAACATGAGCCGGTACGCATCACTTACACAGATGGCTTTGATGGATTACCCGCTTTTTCACCGGATGGTAAAAAGCTTTGCTGGACCTCCAATCGAACTTCCGATGGCACCACACAGCTCTTTCTGGCCGATTGGAATCATGATGCGGCTCTGGCTGCACTGGAATCGGCACCAGAACGTTCAGAGAAAATGGCCACGGATCCTCCCCAAAAAGCTCCCATTCACAGATCCGATCAGGGTAATCCTGACCTTTCTAATTTGTCGCCCGAAATATCTGTAAAGGATTTACAAAAAGAAGTTGGATATCTGGCTTCAGATGAACTGGAAGGCCGCATGACCGGTTCTCGAGGTACACGCCTGGCGTCCGAATACATTGCCAGATATTTTAAAGCCCTTGGATTAAAGCCATTAGGAAAGGGTAACAACTATTTTCAAAATTTTGAATTTACAGCGGGTATGAAAGTAATCCCTGAGAAAAATCACATGGAAATCGTAGTGAATGGAAAAAGGTTGGGACCCTTAAAAGTAGATCAAGATTTTCGGCCGCTCTCCTTTACAGCCAATGGTGAGATTGAAGGCGAAGTAGTATTTGCCGGTTATGGCTTGAAGCTCCCTGACGGCAGTTACGATTCTTATCACAATCTGAATGTGAAAGATAAAATTGTTCTGGTGCTGCGTTACGTTCCAGAAAAGGTTGACATGAAAAGACGCCAGGAACTCAATATGTATGCTGGTCTGCGCTACAAAGCAATGGTTGCTCGACAAAATGGTGCCAGAGCCTTGCTGGTGGTTACAGGCCCCAATTCTCCTAATGCGGGGAAACTGGTGCCGTTCACCTATGATCACAGCCTTTCCGGATCCGGCATCATCGCTGCTTCGATCTCAGGTGAGGTAGCCGAAAAGTTATTTAAACAGATAGGGAAAGATTTAAAATCGATTCAAGATCAACTGGATATCGAGAATCCTCATATGGAAGGGTCCTTTCCTCTGTCAGGAGTTAAAATTAAATTAACTACGGCTGTGGAACGAATTAAAAAAACCGATCGTAATGTTCTGGCACTTTTACCACCCTCAAACATTACAACCAATGTCGAATACGTCGTAGTGGGAGCCCATTATGACCATATCGGCCATGGTGAAATTGGTTCTTTAGCACATAAAGGTGAAGAAGGACAGATTCATAATGGTGCAGATGACAATGCCTCCGGGACAGCCACGGTTTTAGAACTCGCCGCCTCTCTCGTAGAAAAGCATAAACAAAATCCCCAAAGTTTTAAACGCGGAATTATTTTCGCCCTGTGGTCAGGTGAGGAACTGGGACTTATTGGCTCAACCTATTTTGTCGAACATCCGTTAGTATCTCTGGAAAAAATAGTCGCGTATGTCAATTTCGATATGGTAGGTCATCTGCGGAAAAATAAACTTATCCTGCAGGGCGTGGCTTCTTCAACTATCTGGCCAAAGTTGATCGAAAAGAGAAATGTCCCAGCAGGTTTTAATCTGACTCTTCAGGAAGACCCCTATTTACCCACCGATGTTACCGCATTTTATCCCAAAGGTATTCCGGTGCTGAGCTTTTTTACAGGAAGCCACGAAAACTACAATCGCCCGACCGATGATCCGGAAACCCTCAATTATGCCGGGATGCAACGCATCGCTCAATTTGCTCAAAATATCATTCTTGATCTGGTAAAGAATCCAGAACGACCTGAATATGTGAAAGTGGAGAGAAAAAAATCACAAACCGGTGAACGAGAAGCCTTGCGAGCTTACCTGGGCACCATTCCCGATTATGTGAGTGAAATCGAAGGAGTGAAATTGTCCGGAGTACGTGCTGGAGGACCGGCGGACAAAGCCGGGTTAAAAGGCGGGGATATTATTGTGGAATTTGCCGGCCAGAAAATCACCAACATCTACGATTACACCTATGCCCTGGATGCCGTCAAAATTGGCCAGCCTGTGGAAGTGGTGGTAGTACGAAATGGGAAACGCATCAAATTAACCGTTATCCCGGAAGCAAGAAAATAACGAGAGTATATGCAATGAATGAATATCGAATGAATTTCGAATAATGAACAAGGAATTATGAATGTCGAAGGAGCATTAACTTCATCATTCAGAATTCTTTATTCG
>CAZMEG010000315.1:0-4865 GCA_964565205.1 uncultured Cytophagia bacterium | reverse complement strand
GCCGAGGACTTACAGGCACTAAATTGTTGAAAGAACTCGGCGAGACGCCTTCGCCTTAGACTTTTTCGACAGTCTCGCCAGGTTTTGAAAACCCGGCAGGATTGGTGGTTGTTTTACGAAAATTCTAAAGGAGGTGAGGCAATTGAATATTAACCGGTTAAGAAAATGGCTCATTTTCTACTGGTTATTAATCACAGGGATGAACCTGAATGCCCAACCTCAGGTGCAGACTTTTATTTTCCCGGATAAAGATCATCCAGACCAATGGCAGGTAGACCTGTATATCCATCTACCCCAGGAACTAATCAGTCAGCCCAAAATGCCTAACCAGAATACTTTGAATTTAATTTTGCAAGTCTATGATGAAAACGGAAATAGAGTGCTCAATTTGAGTGAACTCATCGACCCAGATCTCAATCAAAATGAAATCTTGTTTAGCAATGAAATTCCAGGTTTTGAGCACAGTAAAAGATTTTCAATTCCATCGGGTCCGTACCAGTTGGAACTTTTATTACAGAATGCTAAAGGAAAAGAACTCATCAAATATAAATCCCAATTACACATTCCAGGCCAGAGTCAAGTAAAGCTCAGTGATCTGGTCCCTGTTTCGTTTCCAAAGATCTCCTCAGCGCCTTTTGAACGAATTCTCTGGCCAGAAATAGTTCCGCTACACGACGACTTTTACCTTTATTATGAGGTAGTGACCAGTGTACCTGACACTTTATTACAATTTCAGGCACGACTGGAAAACCAGCAGGGTGAGGTAATAAGGGATGAAACCTATTCATTAATTATTTCAAATTACTGGAAATGGGATTATTTTTGGGTTAAAGTGAATGACCTCCCCTCTGGTACTTATATTTTTAAGTTAATGCTTAAAAATACACCCTTAATAAAAGAGTTTAAATTTCGTGTGGTAAATACACCGGTTGAACTAACAGGAAGGGGTGAAGATAAAGTATCATGAGCACGGCAGTGGTTACCCCAAACAAATTAGAACAGTTAGACAAAGTTTTGTCGAAATGTGAACGTCTGCTGATTCTGGTTCATGATTATCCCGATCCAGATGCCATCGCATCGGCGATGATGCTGTCCTATCTGGTGGGAAATCGATACAATTTGCGTCATCGCATTGCTTTTGGTGGACACATTAGCCGTGCCGAGAATCGCGCCATGGTGCAACAATTACAGATAAAATTAACCACCATCGGACGCATCCGCTGGCATTTATATCCATGTGTAGCTCTGGTGGATACGCAACCGGGGTTTGGCAATAATAGTTTACCCGATAAAATTCAACCTACCATCATAATCGATCATCACAAGGAACAAAATACTGTTCAAGCCCCTTTTGTGGATATCCGTACGACGTACGGTGCTACCAGTACCATTCTGCTGGAATATTTAAAACAGGCTGGACTGGAAATCACCTCGGAAATCGCGACTGCCGTCACCTATGCCATTCGGAGTGAAACCCAGGAACTTGGTCGAGAGGCCTCACAGGCAGATATAACCGCTTACCTGGAAGTTTATCCAAAAGCAAATAAACGTAAACTTGCCAAAATTCAAAATCCGAAACTGGCAAAAAATTTCTTCATTGTTTTACATTCTGCTCTTGAAAAAGCAAAAATTTTTAAGCACCTGATCCATGTGCATCTGGGACGCATTGATTCCCCCGAATTTGTGCCCCAGATAGCCGATTTGTTATTACAACACGAAAGAATTGGCTGGGCTATTGCCACTGGCCGCTACGATAACCAGCTCTTCATTTCAATGCGCTGCAGCCATCCTAAGGCCGATGCGGGAAACATGCTTTCCCAGATCATCGGCTCCATGGGATACGCGGGTGGTCACGACATGATTGCCGGTGGTCGCATCCCGTTTCGTCAGGGTAAAGACCATGAATGGCAACGACTGGAAGATGTGCTGATTGCGCGTTTTTTGAAAAAACTGGGATATCCCAAAAAAGTGGACTGGAAACCGTTACTCATGAAAAATTAACAGGAGGTGATGAGCTATGAAAAAGTGGCTTTTACCGTGGTTCATATCTCTGGTTGCATTGGCTTTTTTGTCCTGTAGTGATAAAAATCCCGTCTCACTCGGACAGGAGTGGGAAATTTATGCCATAGCCGATCAAGAAGATTGGCAGGTGGTGGGTCCCATTATTACCGAAGCTCTCGAAAAGAAATTAGTGACTCCATTAACCGAGAAAGAATATGTAGTCACTCATGTCGACCCGGAAAATCTTCAAGATTATTTGCTAATGAGAAATTTACTCCTCATCTCTTCCCTTCGACCGGGAAGCAAAATGGATAAAATTTTAAGAAAAGCCCTGCCGGATGACGCTTATGAGAAAATCGTTTCGGGAGAGGAATATCTGTTCATTGCACGAAATCAGTGGGCAAGAGAGCAATTTATAGTGATTCTTGCCTCACCTGGAATAGAAGCTTTGAAGGCAAGTGTGGCTTCGTATCCCGATTATATTTACACACTCTTCGATCAAACTCGCAACCAGCGTTTACGAGAAGTTTTATTTTTCCGCACGCAGGGCAAAATCGAAAAACATCTTAAAAAGAATTATCACTGGACTTTTAAAATACCTTACGGATACAAAATAGCCCGTGAAGATAAAGAAAAAAATTTTGTTCAATTGAGTCTGCTCAACCCGGATCGCAATATCTTCATTCACTGGGTTGATCATCCCGAAAAAGATAAATATCATGAAACCTGGCTTTTGAAAAAAATAAACTGGATGGGTTCCTATTATAACGATGCCTATGTGAAAGAGGGTTACTATTATGCTACCAAGAAAAAATTCAGAAATTATGAGGCTACATTATTGATTGGTTTGTGGCAAAGTGATACCAAGAATATCGGGGGTCCGATGCAAGCTTATGCTTTTTATGTGCCAGAACAGGATCGCTACTATGTAATTTATTTCAATATCTTTGCCCCGGATCGAAGAAAAGAACCTTACATTCGAGAACTACGCACCATTGTTGAGACCTTCAAGGCTTTTGCAATTAAGGAATCTCGAACCAGTTGAGTCTTTAAGTCGTTAAAAATAATGAGTTAATGAATATGAGGGCTGTCCGAAAAGGCAGACACTGAGCGGAGTCGAAGCTGTTTGCTGAGCGAAGCTGAAGCATCGACTCCGCTCGAAATCCTTTTTGGGATAGCCACGAACCAATTTTAAAATACAGGAGAATAGATGAGCAAATTATTTCGACAAATCTGTACGCCGGAAAGAGAAGTTCCGCCAAAAGTATTACAGAGCGTTCTGGAACTGGCTGTGGAACTGGCCAGAGAAGGCCGGGAGGGGAGAAAAATAGGCACTTTGTTCACCGTAGGAGATGAACAAAATGTCCTACAATACTCCCGTCCCCTTATTCTCGATCCATTATATGGACACCCCGATCACCTGAAAAGAGTAGATAATCCGGATATGCGCGAAACAGTGAAAGAGCTGGCGCAATTAGATGGTGCTTTTATTGTTTCTGGAGAGGGTGTGGTTATTTCAGCGGCCCGTTATCTGGAAGCACCCACCGATGGGGTGGTGCTCCCCCTGGGCCTCGGCGCCAGACACATGGCCGCTGCCGCCATGAGTTTACATACTCGCGCTGTTGTCATCGTGGTTTCTACCAGTTCTATCGTGCGTGTGTTTGATGACGGTGAGATTGTAGGTGAAGTTTTACCGGAACTCTGGGTTATCGGACGTGAAAGCATTTACATCCCGCATCCACAAATTGAAGAAAGCCGTGAAGAACACATCACGGTAGTTACTAAAGAAAAAGCCAAAAGATCTTAAAACCTGCATTACTATTGATTATAAGCAATACTTTTTGTAATTTTGAAAAAAAATGAATCAAAATGAGGTAAAATATGGAACAAGCACAGGGACCGCAGCAGATTAATATTGAGCTTGGTGAGAAGGAAGCAGAGGGAATTTATTCCAATCTTGCCTTAATTTCTCACTCACCGGCTGAATTTGTATTTGACTTTACCCGCATGTTACCCGGCGTCCCTAAAACCAAAGTCTATGCTCGCATTGTTATGACGCCCCAGCATGCTAAATCTTTTCTCAGAGCCTTGCAGGAAAATATAAGTAAATATGAAAAACAATTTGGGGAAATTAAAATCCATGGAAGTCAACCGCAGATGCAGCAAAATATAGGCTTCAAACCCCCGCAGGAAGAAACCGAAGGCAAGTAGCAAGTCATCTCAGCCGATTTATGTGAAATATTTTATGATGGCCTTACCAAATTCGGGTAAATCGTTTACATGCCTGGAACTAATCAGATTTCCATCTTTAACGACCGCTTCATCAATCCATTCCACCCCGGCGTTTATCATGTCATCTTTGATGGCAGGGACGCTGGTGGCTTTACGACCCTTAAGAATTTTTGCTGAAATGGGTACCCAGCCTGCATGACAGATGAAAGCTATCATCTTACCTGATTCGTGAAACTCACGCACCAATTGCAATACCCTCTCATAGCGACGCAATTTATCCGGGGCGAAGCCACCGGGAATGACCAGCCCATCAAATTCCTGACTTTCTACCTGGTCCAGTGTAGGATCCGCTTTACACGGATAGCCATGCTTTCCACGATATTCCCGGAGTTCCGGGGCCGCTACTACTACCTGAGCCCCCTCTTCCTGAAGGCGTAATTTGGGATACCAGAGCTCCAGGTCTTCATAAAGTTCGTGAACAAAAAATAAAAACCGCTTACCTTGCAATGAAGCCATTATTTGCCACCTCCCACAAACTGTTGTGCAATTTTACACACTGGCTTAATTAGATGGGTTCTCTTCCGTGTGCTCAAGTTCATGAATTCTCTGCTGTGCCAGTTTTGCCAGATCAG
>CAZMEG010000314.1:798-4891 GCA_964565205.1 uncultured Cytophagia bacterium | reverse complement strand
TCGAAGAAGAAGATTCAGGCAATTATATCAATGCCATGAAATTTTATCAGCAGGCGAAGGCTTTAGATCCAGGGTTTAAACGGTCTCAACAAAAAGCCGAAGCCATGCAAAGCTTAAATGAAGCCGGTGGGGATAAACAGCAGATTCTGACAGAAATTGCTCGCGTAGAAGGTAAGGAAACCCCTCCTGAAATTGGTGCTGAGGAACTTGTCGATATGCGGCTGGATAATCTGCGTAACAATCTGAATTCGATCTTCGTTCCGGGTCAGGATGCTCGAAAAAGTGTAGAAGAAGCTGCTACCTCCGGTGCTAATCTGGGTGAATTACCACCACCACCGGAGAATCCAAGATGAAAAAGATTTTCATGCAAAGTCTCAAAGACGCTGAGAAGTTTATGGGACAGCTCCAATTTAAATTACAAAATAATTATGCTAAAACAATTAACATAATAAATAATTTTGCCCCAAATCGTTTTATCATCAACATTGGGATTTGATCAATTGAGATTTAGGGTCTGGCCCATCGGGATTTTAATTGGGATTTGGGATTTGTTCAATTGGGATTTTAAAAGAGGTTATTAAATGAAACCCTTTAAAATTTTCACATTTCTGGTACTCTTGGTTTTCACTCCTGCTCTCGCACAGCAGGTGGATCCATCCGTGCAAAACAGCGCCGGAGGGATCTCGCAATTTGAAAACTGGAGTTTGCTGTCCTCTGTGGGGCAACCTGCACCCGTGGGAAAAACGGCACACGATAGTCTTGAAATTGCCAGTGGATTTCTAAACACCTTGTTTGCCCCGCCCTCTCTGACCCACTCCCCTCCAGATTCCGGAGACCAGAATCAGGAAATCTCTATCAACGTGGATGTCACCGATGAATCCGGAATTCTTGGGGTGTTTCTGAGTTTTCGGCGCGGTGGTGATGCCAAATTCGATACCGTGCAAATTGCCGAGGCCGGTGGCAATATCCAGGCGAGTATTCCAGCCAGTAAAGTCACCTCCCGCGGCGTCGAATATTTCATTTTTGCCCGGGATGTGGAGGGCAACATTATACGCCAGCCCTCCTCCGGTTTCTTTTCGGTGCAGGTGCGTGTAGGGGGCGAAGGCGAGGTTAAAGTGGGTGCTCAGGGAAGTCCTGTTCCCCAACCGGCTGGCACAGAGCAAACAGCTTACCGGCTCATTTCTGTGCCTCTTAACTTAGATAACAAAAGTCCGGATGCTGTGCTGGTAGACGATCTGGGACGATACAACAAACGCAAATGGCGATTCTTTGAATACACGGCTGAGCAGGTGAATGTGGAATTTCCTGACAATCCCAGCGCCATGCTTCCGGGCAAAGCCTTCTGGTTAATTGTCAGGGAAGAGAACAAAGTCATTGACACAGGGCCAGGCATCACGAACATCACCTCCACGCCTTTTCAAATACCTTTGCATCCCGGGTGGAATATGATCGGTAATCCTTTTAATTTCCCCATTCCCCTGAGCAACTTGAGTCGAACCAGCGAACAATCCGTAGAACTGCGGTTTTTCGGGGAAGGACCTGACGGGAACGTCAACTGGAATGATCCCATCAACGATCCCGTGACTCGCATAAATCCATTTGAAGGCTATGCTATCTTCAACCCTGGTCCAAATTTCGATGCACTGATTATCAACCCCGATCTTTCCTCCAGTACCTCTCCCCTACCTAAATCCCCTGCTGAGCAATTAAACTGGGCTATTCAAATTATAGCCCGGTGCCAAAAGGCAAGGGATGCAGACAATTATGCCGGAGTAGCTCTGGATGCACGCAATGGACGGGATGTTTGGGATCGTCCGGAACCGCCCGTCATTGGCGAATATGTGTCGCTTTACTTTCCCCACCCCGAGTGGAATCTTTTAAGCAAAACGTTCAGTACCGATTTCCGCAGTGAACCTGTTGATGGAGATGTTTGGGAATTTGAAGTTACCACTAATATTCGGGATCAGGTGCAGCTAACTTTCCAGGGAATTAACTCGGTGCCCAATAAATGGCTGGTGTGGCTGGTAGATGAATCCTTGCAGATTGGTAAAAATTTACGCGAATCCAATAACTATATTATAGCCGAAACGTTCAAAGCAAACAAAATATTAAAATTAGTCGTAGGGGATCAGGAATTTTTGCAGCACTATTTTCCGGAGATTCATTCGATTCCAGAAACCTATGAACTATCTCAGAATTTTCCTAATCCCTTCAATCCTGCCACAACCATTCGTTATGCATTACCGGTGGCTGAACGGGTCACCTTGAAAATCTACAATCTTCTCGGCAAAGAAGTTGTCACTTTAGTAGATCATGAAAAACAATCTTCGGGCTATCATGTGGTGGTCTGGAATGGGAAAGATCAAGCAGGCCAGCAGGTGGCCAGTGGCATATACCTGTACAGATTAATCACAGAAAAATTTTCAATAGTTAAGAAGATGATTTTAATGAAATAGAATTTTCGGAGGGATGTTGCTATGAAATGCCAACAAATAATTCTCGGGTTGACCGTGGTCTTCCTGAGCACTATTGGGGGTAATATGCTTTTTGCGCAAACCCCTCTTTTACTTAATTATCAGGGTCGTTTGACCATCGATGGCTCTGCGGCGCAGGGATCGTTCAACATCACCTTCTCTATTTATGATGTAGCTACCGGCGGTACACCTCTGTGGAGTGAAACGCATGCCAACGTGGTTGTGGAGAATGGTATTTTTAACGTGCTACTGGGTAGTGTGGAACCCTTTCCGGTCGATCTTTTCAATGGCACAGGAGATCGTTATCTGGCTATCAAAGTGAATACCACCTCTGAACTCACTCCAAGACTGCGCATTACCAGTGTGGCCTATGCCATCCACGCCGCCGAAGCCGATGCGGTCACAGACGGAGCCATCAATAATGCAGACCTTGCCGATGGGGCGATCACGGCAGCCAAAATTGCCTCCGGCCAGGTGGTGAAAAGCATCAACGCTCTTAAAGATGAGGTTACCCTGGCTCAGGGGGATAATGTGACCATCACCACCGATGGTAACACCATAACCATCTCCGCCACCGGCGCTGAACTGGCGGATAATTCTGTGACCACCGCCAAACTTGCCGACCAGGCCGTTACCGAGGCGAAAATCGCCGATGGCGCCGTGACCCGCGGCAAAATTGCTTCCAGTCAGGTGGTAACCAGCCTGAACGATCTGACCGATGCCATTACCATTGCCGGGGAAGGGGCAGCCACTGTCACGGCACGCAACGATTCCATCATCATTAGCGCTCCAGAAGGTGGTAACGGTACAAGCGGCATTCAGGCCATTCAAAATACAGATAACACCCTGGAAATAGCTAATCCGAATGGACCCACCACTACCATTAATCTTAAAGATGGAGGAATTAGCGAGCAAAAATTAGCCGATGGTTCGGTGACAGGCAGCAAACTTAGCGACAACGCGGTGACTTCAACTAAAATTGCCGACGGCTCAGTAAACACTGCGGATTTAGCCGACAATGCGGTGACCACGGCAAAAATAGGACCGGGCCAGGTTGTGAAAAGTATTAATGCGTTAAAGGATGACGTTATCCTGGCTCCTGGTGATAACATATCCATCACCCAGCAGGCAAACACCCTGACTATTTCCGCTACCGGTGCCGAATTACAGGATGGTTCCGTAACCACCGCCAAGCTGGCCGACAATGCGGTAACCTCTACCAAAATTGCCGATGGGGCAGTAGCCACGGCTGATTTAGGCAATGGCGCGGTCACCAGTAGCAAAATTGCCAGCGGGCAGGTTGTAAAAAGCCTAAACAATTTAACCGATGCCGTGACCATTGCTGCCGGAGATAACATTATTGTGGAAACCGCAAACAGCACGGTGACAGTTTCTTTAGACTCAAGCATTCTCCTGGGGGATATTACAGCCGTGAATGCGGGGGCTGGTTTAACGGGGGGCGGGACCGCCGGTGATGTAACCCTCTCGGTAGCCAGTAATGGTATCACCAGCGCCATGATTCAGGATGGTCAGGTGGCTACGGCCGATCTGGCTAATAATGCGGTAACAGGTGCGAAAATTGCTGATAACGCCGTCACTGCAGCCAAGATTGCCAACAA
>CAZMEG010000314.1:0-788 GCA_964565205.1 uncultured Cytophagia bacterium | reverse complement strand
CCAGCATCATTTCCAGTCTTGATGGAGTAATTAACGATGGTGGGAACATTGACCTGGTGGCCGGGGCTAACGTCACCATCACGCCCAACGATTTTAATAACACCATCACCATTTCGTCTGACGCCGGTGATGGCCACTCCCTGGATGCCGCAGACGGTGATCCTACTGACGTGGTGTTCGTGGACAACGATGGTAAGGTGGGAATTGGTACAAAGACGCCAGCCACAGACTTGCATGTTTTGAAAAGATTGGCCACGGGAGGCGCCGGCAACCCTGGAGCTATTACCCTGTTCCCGCCCGATGGATTTGCCTGGTTTCACATCGACAATGGTCCAGCTGGAGGAAGACCAATCGGTCGTTTGAGAATCTCACATGGAGTCAATCCGGGAGATGTTGAAATAATGAGTATCCTGCAGAACGGTAATGTCGGTATTGGAACGACGAATCCATCGTCTACATTAGAAGTTAGAACTTCTAACATTCAGAGTATTCGAGGAGTTACTTCCTCCACAAACAGCAATGCAATTGGAGTCTTTGGAATTGCAACCTCTACTTCCTCAGGGGCTTCTTCAGCGGGTGTACGTGGCGTAAACTTTGGTTCTGGTGGTGGTGGTGAATTTCCCCCTGAAAGATATGGTGTTTGGGGTACAGCAAATGCTTCTGGTGCAGTTGGGGTTTTTGGTGATAGTAATAACGGGACGGGTGTCAAGGGCGAAAGCAATAGCGGAACAGGTGTTTTTGGAACGAGCACAAATGGTACTGGTGTGCTTGGTTCCTCAACAAATGGA
>CAZMEG010000313.1:0-4895 GCA_964565205.1 uncultured Cytophagia bacterium | reverse complement strand
CCAGTGGGTCTTCCACTATCCCCAAAAGTGGGTAATTTGTGAATTTATTTGATTTTAATCAGGTAAGGGGAAGGTAAAAATTAGGTAACCAATTGCCAGTTCAAACAATCTTTAACTGAAAAGCTTTGGCAACGGCTTCGGACTTAGAATTTACATTTAATTTTTTGTAGAGATTTTTAATATGGGAATGTACAGTACCCTGACTGATATAAAGCGAATCAGCGATCATTTTGTAGCTTTTACCCTGGCATAATAAAGAGAGGATTTCTCGTTCTCGACATGTGAGAGGTATTGTTGAAGGTTTGTGAAAAGAATCGACAATTTTACGTGCGACGGTGGTGCTCAATGGCGCCCCTCCATGAATGATTTCACGGATGGCATCTACAATCTGAGCGGGTTGTGCCGTTTTGACAAGATACCCGCTGGCCCCGGCACTAATTGAATCAAAAACCTTTTTATCGTCTTCAAAAACAGTTAGCATAATAATTTCCACGTCAGGCAGAATTTGCTTTATTTTATTAATTCCTTCAATACCGGACATTCCTGGTAATTTGATGTCCAGTAAAATTACATCCGGTGGATTTTCGGCTAAATCTTCCAGTGCTTCTTCACAGCTATGGTAGGTACCCAAACATTCATAATCTGAGGTGTTTTGCAGTAAATATTTGAGGCCATAACAAATATCTATATCATCTTCAATTATAGAGATGGTAATCATTTTTTATTTTAATTTTTAAGTTTGTGGTAACGTACCTTTAAATAATATGCGCGATTCTCCCCCGTTTTTTTGGATCCATTCGATTTCACCGTGTAAGATCTGGGCTCTTTTTTTCATCAGCTCAACAAAAGTGGATATTTCATCTGCTGTGCTACAGCGAGGGTTGTGGAAGGCAAGTCCAATTACAATCGAAGTGTTTTCATGAGAGAATTCTAAAGTGGCTTTATCACAATGGAGATGAGAATAAACATAGCCAATGCAATCTTTAAAAATCATGATTAGCTGGCGCTTCCATTCCATGTTCACCATAATTAAATGTAAATCTTTAGCCGGGCTGTGAATTTTAAGGCTGATTTCCTGGCCTTTCATTAAAGATTCGGCATAGTGCTTTAAATATTCTCCAACTTCCGCAAGGTTCTCATTTTCAGGATTCAGGGCCCAAATAAAATCAATGGAATCCTGACAGAGGCTATTACAGGTTTCAGTTAGAATATCCAGGTAGGCAGGTATCTTACCTTTGGATTTTGGGAGACTTCTTTTTAAAATTTCTGTATAAAGAACAATTTTGGTGAGTTTATTCCCCAGTTGATCATGATAGTATTGAACCATTTGTTCGCGCAGTCGCTCTCTTTCGGTCGAGCGTATCTGTTCAATTTTTATTGATCGGGCTATTTTATATTTTGTAATGTAATAATGAATTATAATGACAATCATTAATAAAATTGCAAATAAAATAAAGCCATAATAAAACTCATTTCTTAAAAAACTCAAATGTATTAGAATGCAAAACATATAATCAGGCTTGTTAATGGACTGTACAAATGAATACTTTCCCTAACAGATGAAAACATAATACGTGTAATAGAATATTCCAATATTAATTGGTAGAAGAAATTTAGAAAAAACAAAAGATGAACAGAAGGAATTAGAAGAGGTGGTTTATTTACCAAGATTGATAGCAAAATCTACCTCGAAGAAGAGTGGGAATCCACCTTCATCGAATATATCGGGAGAAGTAAATAAACCTGAATCTGCGGCTAATCTTTCACTAAAAAATCGAACTCCAAAGGAAAAGATCAGGGTAGAAATAATCGTTTTCGGTAAGCACCTTAATAGATTTCCCGACCACTTATCCCGGTCATGCGCTCAACCAGCCACACTCCCAGGTAGCACATAGGGGTGTCCAGGGCAGCAATGACTACTTTAATCAGATAAACACCAAGAATGATATGCATTAACTCTGAAAAATTTCCTGTGAATACCGTAGGATTTTTGTAAAGGAAAATCATATTAACTGTAAATGTATCCACAAATTGGGAAATCATGGTGGATCCATTGTTGCGGATCCACAAATGTTTACCTTTTGTAAGACGTTTCCAGAAATGGAATAGCCGGACATCGATCATCTGGGCGAGCAGATAGGCGGCCATGGAGCCAAATAGAAGTCGCCATACCGGTCCAAATATGTTTGTATAATCTTCCTGCAAAGGATAAACATCAGCTACGGGTAAGGCTATGCCAATCAAAGAAAATCCCAGTAATAACAGGCTCATAAAAAAACCGACAATCACCAGAAACTGGGCGCGTTTTTTTCCATAAATTTCCGAAACAATATCTGTGATTAAGAAAGTAAAGGGATACCAGAGAATACTAACCGGTAAAGTACGTCCCAGCACGGTAAAAAGCTTAACCCCCACCGTGTTGGTTAACAAAACAAACGTTACAAAGACACTCAGGAAAATAGCATAAATCTTTTCTTTTGTATCCAGAGAGACAATTTCAGCAACATTAAGGTGCTGGGAATAAACTTCTCTTTTTTTAGTAACAGTTTCCAGCAAAAATAGGCTCCTGTTTCCTTTCTAACCTGAAGAATTCCAAAAATTTTAAATAATAGCTCAGGACACCAGATTAATCAAGGTCTTAGCATCCTGAACAGCATAACCATGGATATCATTATTGAAGTAGGCGTAGACCTCATGACCAGCTTCAACCTGTGCTACAATAAATTCCGCCCAGGGTTTTAATGCTTCTTCACCATAAAGACCACTATACGCACCTGTGCTTCCATGGAATCGAATATACACATGCCGGGCAGTGATGGCTTTCGGACAATTCAGACCTGCCATATCGTGGATACAAAAACCCATGCTGTAGTTGCGTAACAAATCCAGAACTGGTTCTTCAAACCACTCATCCTGACGAAACTCAAATACCCAGAGATGCTGGCCAAAATTACCAAGCAGTTGTAAAAAGCGCTCAAATCGCTCCAGATCAGGACGCCAGCGGGGTGGCAGTTGAAACAAAATGGGACCTAAATGATCTTTTAAATGTTCGATGGTTTGCATGAAATTGGTTAACCCTTCTTCCGGATCCTTGAGCTTTTTTACATGGGTAATAAAGCGGCTGGCTTTCACCGCATAGATAAAATTCTCCGGCGCCTGTTGTTCCCAGGCGATGACAGCGTTAACCGAGGGTAAGCGATAAAAAGTATTATTAATTTCAACCGTACGAAAATGTTGAGCAAAAAATTCAAACCAGGACTTTTGTGGTAAATCTTCTGGATAAAAACATCCCCGCCAGTGCGGATAAATCCATCCCGAGGTCCCGATATGCACATTCATCACTTCTCCACTTTACCCTTAAAATACAAAAACCCAAGCACTTTACCACTTAACACTTTAACACACTAACACTTTTTTGCTCCTCTATTTTCTAACTGCAAAATATTCTGTTTAATTTCATCAGGTAAGATAGCTTTTTGATTTTCATTATAATTGTATGAAACAATCAGCCCCTCGCCATCGGCAGCGATTTTATTATGAGTCTGGCTGACGATTCGATAAACCATGTGAAAGCGATCCGCCTCGATTTTCACCACACGGGCTCCCACCCACACTCGATCGGGATAACGGAGTGGAAATTTAAACTTACAACAGGTTGAGGCTAAAATTGGACCCACGCCGGTACTTTTCATAACGTCAATATATTTTATTTTTTCAAAATAGGCAATTCGGGCACTTTCAAAATAGCGAAAATACACCGTATTGTTGAGATGAGCAAAGGCATCCATTTCGCCCCAGTGTAAAGGAATTTCAATTACAACCGGAAAGTCTTGTAGAAAATTTTCCATCTCCTTTCTCCTTACACATAATTTTATTTTCCTGTACGGGTATGGTTTCAAAATTTACATAGGTGGGCGGGAATTTTTCAGGCACAATTCAATAAGGTCGTCAATTTGCGCGGTTCCCACACACATGACATGGTCTGCGCCGCCCCAGTAAATTTTTACAGTACCATCCTCTTCCGGAACGGCACCGCAGGTGAACACTACGTTATGTACATAACCGGTGACCTCCCAGGGGTCTTCCGGTTGTAAAATCCAGGAGTCACTTACGCCTCGGATCACGGCCGGATTTTGCAAATCATGTAAAGCCACCCCAAGTCGATACACACAGCCATCCATGGTAGGAAAAACCCCATGATAAATGTGTAGCCACCCTTCAGAGGTTTTAAACGGTGTAGCACCAGGTCCAATTTTCATTTCATCCCAATGATACTGTACCGGCTTCATGACAATCCGGCTATCTCCCCAGTGGATCAAATCGGGTGAGTAGCTGATCCAGATAGACCAGGGACTTATTTCAGAATGGGGTCGATCCAAACGGACATAACGTCCTTCGATTTTTTCCGGAAAGATCACGACATTTCGATAATCGGCCTGGGTGATTAGAGATATCCGCCGTACAGATTCAAAATCTTGCGTTTCAGCCAGGCCAATACGCACCCCATGACGAGAGTAAGCGCTGTAAGTAATGAGAAAACGATCTTCCAGAAAACATATACGCGCATCTTCAACACCATATTCTTCATATTCGGCAAAAACTTCTTCCGTAGCCGGAACCATAAACGGTTCGGGGCGCGCCTTAAAACGATAGCCATCTTCACTTTCGGCTATCCCCAGAATGCTTCGGCCATTATCCCGATGAGCTCGGAAAAGCATGATGTATTTGTCCTTAAATTTGGTCATGCCAGCATTATGGACCGTCTCCACAGGATAAGGAATATCATTTTTAGTAAGAATAGGATTACCATGGTATCTTTTAACAATCGGTCGGTTCATCTAACTCGCAATCCTTTTTAATTTATATAAAAATTGTCTAATAGCATGGATTATTGG
>CAZMEG010000312.1:0-4904 GCA_964565205.1 uncultured Cytophagia bacterium | reverse complement strand
GATCTTCGGCCACTCCCGGTGAAACGATACGTCCCTCGATGGTGCCGATGTTAAACGTTTGCCCCCCGACTCTGAGCGTCGGGGTCTGTCCGTCCTGTATCAAGCCCCCCCAGAGAATTCCATCGGTAAAAATAACCGCGGCGTTTGTGCCTAAGCCGCGCGGAAAAAACACTCCGGCATTGCCTGTTCTTGGATCTCGAGACGAGAACCCGTCGGCTCTGAGCCAGACGGCCAGGCTGTTAATGTTCAGGAGTGTTGAGCGAGGTTGCCCATTGGCACTGATTGACCCGAAGTCCAGGCTGTTTATACGACCTTTGCCCTGGCGACTCATGTCCTTGCCATACAGGAGCACCCCGGTTATGAATATTGTTATCATGATGAAGGCAAGTAATGCATTGAGATTCTTCATAGCTTCTTATCCTCCACTTTTAATCGTTTTTTTCATTTTAAATGGCATGGCGATTAATATTCGAGACTCAGGCCAAAGCGGAATTGTCTTGGGGTCCCAAATAAATCGCGGTTAAAGCCGTTAGTGGCCCATTGATGTTGTCGATCAGCTAAATTTATGAGCTTGTACAGGGCCACATAGGGTGGGCCTGCGCCGGCCACAATATCACCGCTCAATTCTGGATTGGTTAGAAAACCATCGTCTTCAGCCGTGCCCGTTCGCTGATAAACTTCCAGAACATTTTTAGAATCAAAAACATTCTGGACATAAAAATAGAAATTCACATCAACCGGTCCAAAAGTAATGGTTTTGTCAACTCTCAGGTCTAAATTGGCTACCCATGGAGTCGTAGAGGCATTAACGTCTTCCAGAGGTTCACGACCGCGTGGATCAAGATTATTCAGAATGCCACCCAGATCAGGTCCCTGTTGAGCGATCCCACCACCCGCTCTGGTAAATGGATGCCCACTGTTAAAGGTAAAGAGCAGATTCAACCCGAGCCTTTCCAGTATGGGTCCGCCATCGCCTTTTCCAAATCTGTAATCAAAACTGATGGAACCACGATGCCTTTGATTGAAATCCAGCGGTGAAACTATTGTAGGAATCTGGGACTCCACTTCTACTGCACCCACACTGGAATTGGGGAAGGAACCTGTCCCCTGTGCATCGGAAAACGTGTAGCTAATAAAAGCAGAAATCCGCTGGATTCTTCTTAATGTTAAAGAAAGTTCCACTCCCTTTGTGGTGGCAAAATCCTGATTCTGAAAAATATTAAAAGCACCGGCGGCTGCCCCGGGTTCGGTAATCTGTTTGGTGACCTGAAGCTGACCTTTCACATCCCGTAAGAATGCGGTAATGTCAAAAGCAGCAAAATCTGTTAGTGCCTGGTTGAAACCTATTTCATACTGAACCGTGACTACCGGATCCAGCTCTTTGGCTACCTGTGGATTTGGTACAAAATTACCCGCACCAAAAATTAATGCTTGAATGGCTCGACCACTGAATACATTTATGAACTGAGGAGCCTGAACAAAGCGCCCGTACTGCACATGAAAAACGGTACGGTCTGTCACCGGGAAAGCAACGCCAACTCGCGGACTGAATTCCACCTCGGTGTCTGTACTTCTCAGAGCATCCTGAGGAATGTCAAACTTCTGCAGATCAAATTCTGGATTTGCCAGATTTTTTGGGATTCTCTGGTCAAAATCAAAGAAGTCTAACCGAAATCCGGCATTGATTACCAGATCGCCGGCCTCAAATTTGTCCTGAAGATATAAGGCACCAAATTTAGGATGCTTGGGGCCATCAAACAGCTTCGAATCATCATCCACTTCGTTGCCCAGGACATCATATCCAAAAGCATTAATGTTGTTAGAACGACGAAATGCAAAAACGGCTCGCTCAAATAACGGATCACTGGGACCGTTACGCAGCGCACGCGCCAGGTCTGGCTGGCTGCGTAGAAATTGAATGGAATCTTCATCACCCAGGTTGCTGATCCGGCGAATCGTCCAGCGCTCAAAGGATCCTCCAAACTTGACTTCGTGCCTCCGGCTCTGTAGGGTGACATCCACATTTACACTGGCATATCTTTGCTTTTCTTTAAAATAAAGCGTTTGCAGGTCGCCGGGACGAGTAAATGGGAACTTAAATACGTCATAATTTCTGGGCAGGCGATCTACCGCCTGGAAATTCGAGGCAAATTCAGGGCCCAGTTTTTCTGCCACCGCCAGACTGTCCGCATAAAGCAAATAGTTGTTGCCAAAAGTGGGATCAAACTGCCTGCGTCGATTATCGAAGAGGTTAAAGTTTACCTCATAAAAAAGATTCTTGGCAAGAAAATGGGTAAGTTTGGCGGTAAACAGATCGGTACTTCTTTCCTGTCGGCCAAATCGCTTTGAATTTAACACGTTGAGCAGTGGACGTGCTCCGGTTAATTCGTCTCTCCTGAAAGTAGAAGAAAGAGTAAAGCGGAAAAGTATTGGATTATAATCGAAATTAAGACTGGCATTCAGACTTTGCTGATTACTAAAATCATCAATGTTGCCATCGGTAATTTTGATGGGGGGCACGATTTCCCCCGGTCTACCACCACGTTCTCCAGAATCCACAATGATGGGGTTGCCATTTTCATCACGAACCAGATTACCATTTTCATCAAATAAGAGATTATTGCTATTTGTTTGTAAAATGGAAGGGTCTTCATCGATTAAATTACCAATGACCTCTCGTAAATCAAAGCCTTTCCAGAAAACTCTGCGACTATCATCAAAGTGCTGACGGTTGAGGGCTACGAAAGCTTTAATCCGATTTTTTAAAATCGGTCCACCAAGCGTGAGCGTATAATCCTGGTATCCATAAGAAAAAGTATCTAACACCTGCTCACCATGCGATTGACCGGGCCATTCATCCGTTTCAATCTGAAGGCGAGCATGGTACTCATTGCCCCCCGATCGAATTGTTTGAGTGACAATGCCAGCGTTGGCTCCACCAAATTCAGCATTGTACCCGCCAGCCTGAATTTGAAATTCTTCTAAAGCCTCAGGAATAATGAACACCGCGTTGTCACCATTCATGATATTTCTGGCATTAGCTCCTTCAACCATATACCCAACCTCATCGGCTCGACCACCGCGAATGTAGAGTTCACCATTCTGAAAGACTACTCCCGGCTGAAGGGCAAAGGCAGAAGTTAACCCACGCAGCGGTAACTTTTCAATAGATTCCAGAGTTTGAATTCGCACAGCATTTGTGGCGCTCTGGTTTACTAAAGGCCGTTCTGCCACGATTTCCACGGTTCCCACTTCGAGAGCTTCTGAGGGTAATTGGAAATCTATGCGCGTGGTTAAACCAGCAGAAACTTTGACATTGGATACGATAACTTCTCGGAAACCAATAAAACTGGCCTTTAACTTGTAAACCCCCACCGGAACCTGCAAAATCACAAATTCACCATTAATGTCCGTTGCAGCCCCCAGTGTGGTTCCTACAATGCTTACATTGGCTCCTGGAAGTGGATCACCGGATTCTCGGTCAATCACTGTCCCACGAATTTTACCGGTGGTCTGAGCGAATATTAAAGCTGGCAATAAAATGATTAATGACCATAAAAAGAAAAATTTATGTAGCATCTTTTTGTCCTCCTGTTTTAGGTCTCGATTACAAAGGATCATCCTGAAATACTTTTACAGTTAAGTTATTGATATCTCCAAAAATAACCACTGTAAATCTTTGCCCTTCACTAAGTGAAATTTGCGCACTTCCCACGGTCTCTTCATTGCTATTGACAATATTAAATGTAAAACTTCCAGCTTGAAAGCTTAGATAACCAGAGCTTGTGGCAAAATTTAGTGATTTGGCAACGTTGGATGAATCACTCGCATTTACAACATTAAATCCTTCCGCATTCATAACCGCATTGATAAAACGCACCTGCCCCACCATCACCGGTAAAGGATCAAAAATGCGTCTCTCTTTAAAGAGTTTAAAACGTGGCTCATTAGCTTTGGCTTTTGGTAACAATAGAAGTGTTAATTTTCCATCACTTTCAAGAGCTATGGAAGAAGAGTCGATGGTAGTGCCACCGGTTCTCAGAGCAAAAACTCGATTACCGGCTGGGATATCCAGATAATCCGTGTTGCCTTGGAATGAGAGTGAGCCTAAAGATGTAAAATCTGCCCCCACAGTGGGTTGTACAATAACATCGACTTCGCCTAAATCACTGGCTGCATGGATAATCCTGGTCTGAGTCCGAAAATCAGGAAATTCTGGTGCCGAAGAAGGCACATCCGCGCATCCATAAAAACCAAAAATGATCAGGCAAAGGGAGTTTAAACAGAAGAATAGTTTTTGTTTCATATAATCCCCTCCGAATTTTGTAAAATGGCTTGAGATAATCTTCTATTAATTGGTTAAATTAAATTGAATTATTTTCCTCGTTCACCTCCTTCCAGGCTATGAGTATGCACTGTTTACAGAGGATTAAAGGTTAACCCTGGCATGTTCTGTACATTTCAAGCGCACGGTACAGATCCTCTAATTGTAAGGGCTTGTTGAAAACCTCGTCCACAATGGACTCGTTGACTAAATCCACCAGTTCTGGCTGATTATAGGCGGTAAAAATAAATATCACCAGATGGGTATTAATTTGCTTGAGTTTTCGACAGAGATGATTACCATCCATATCTGGCAAACGATAATCACAGAGAACAATATCGATGCTTTCGTTTTCAGTTAACTGGATGGCTTTAGCAGCACACGTCGCACCCTTTACATGGTATCCTTTGTGTCCCAACAACTCTTGCAAACCAATCAGCGTATTGTAATCATCCTCTACAATTAAGAGTCTTTTTCCAGTACAACACATGGGGGTACGCAGGCTCCCGTGTCTTTTATCTGATTGAATCTCGGTGAATTTAATTATTTTTGATGGAGAGAATATAAAGAACCAGTGGGT
>CAZMEG010000311.1:0-4918 GCA_964565205.1 uncultured Cytophagia bacterium | reverse complement strand
GGCTATGGTAGCGGCCAGAAAAGCGGTGGCCAGCCCGATTACTGCCACCACATCCATGGCAATGGGAGAGTTTAGATAAAGAACATGGCAGCGGGCTACCATATAAACCCCGGCTGTAACCATGGTAGCAGCATGAATCAGGGCCGACACCGGAGTAGGGCCTGCCATGGCGTCCGGCAACCAAACATACAGGGGTATCTGAGCAGATTTACCTGTGGCTCCTACAAATAACAAAAGACTTATGGCCGTGGCTAAACCGGTACCAATACCCGCTGCTGCCTGACTGAAAATAGAGTCAAAATTTAATGTACCGAAGTGCGCAAATATGAGAAATATGCCCAGAAGAAAACCAAAATCGCCCACTCGATTCACTACGAAAGCTTTTCTACCGGCATAGGCATATTCGGAATTTTCAAACCAGTAGCCAATCAGTAAGTATGAGCACAACCCCACACCTTCCCAGCCGACAAACATCAGGAGAAAATTGTCAGCCAGGACCAGAAGCAACATGGCAAAGGTAAACAAATTCAAAAATGAAAAATAGCGGGCAAATCCACGATCCCCGGCCATGTATCCGATAGAATAGACATGAATTAAAAAGCCCACACCGGTGACGATCAACATCATGACCGTGGAAAGCTGGTCAACCAGAAAACTGATCCTTACATCAAAATTACCGGTTGAAATCCAGGAATAAATGCTTTTGGTAAAAAACCTGGCTTCGGCAGGATATTGCAATAAATCCCGGAAAATAAAGGCGGCAATCAAAAAAGAAAACCCAACGGTTGCGGACCCGATGATACCTACCTGTTTTTCAGATAGACGGGGGCCCAGTAAACCATTTATCAAAAAACCCAGTAATGGAAAAAATGGAACCAACCAGACGAGATCAATCATTTCCCTCCTACCATTTCATCAGGTTAATTTCATCAACAAATACTGACTCCCTCACTCGAAAAATGGCCACAATTAAGGCCAACCCAACGGCCACCTCCGCAGCCGCTACCACCATGACAAAAAACACAAAAATCTGTCCATCCAGGGAATTGAGATGTTTGGCAAAAGCTACCAGACTTAAATTCACCGCGTTGAGCATCAATTCAATGGACATAAATATTACAATGGCATTTCTGCGGGTCAATACCCCTATGACACCGATACAAAATAAAATTCCGCTTAACAATAAATAGTAGGTTGTTGGCATTCTTACTCCCTCAATTTCAATTTCGCCAGTATCACTGCGCCAATGATGGCCGAAAGCAACAACACCGAAGCTATTTCAAATGGCAGCAAATATTTTGTGAACAATAATTTCCCGATTATTTTTGCTCCGCCAACTATACCATTGGAAGGAGTATCCTGCATTATTGTAGTAATACTGGTTCCGGATTTTAACAATATAGCTATTTGAACAAAAAATAGAATCGTCAAAATGGTTCCCAGAACCTGTGGCCAGCGAGTAAGACGCTCTTTTAATGCAACTTGCTGTAAATTTAATAACATGATCACAAAAAGGAACAACACCATGATGGCACCGGCGTAGATGATTACATGCACCGCTGCAATAAATGGGGCATTAAGCAAAACAAATAATCCAGCCATGGCAAACAGGGTGATGATCAAAAAGAGGGCGCTGTAAATAGGATTACGATGCACCACCATCATCACCGCCGCAGCTATGGCAATGATAGCAAAAATAAAGAAAAGAATTTCTGTTAACATGTTTTATAAAAAACTCCCTCCTAATAGAAAATCCAGGTTATCAATACAAACATTGGGATCAAAATGGCTACGGAATACATCATATAACCAAAAAAACTTGGCATCCGTACACCATTTTCTTCTGCAATGGAACGTACCATAAAATTAGGAGCATTGCCAATGTATGTATTTGCACCAAAAAATACTGCACCACTGGATATTGCCAGTAAATAAACTTCCTTATGGGCTATCAGGCTGGCAACAGCCGTCTTTTCAGGTACCCCGGCAAAAAATTGCCCCAGAGCGGTATTTAAAAATGTGAGATAAGTTGGAGCATTATCGAGAAAACTGGAAAGTCCCCCGGTAATCCAGAAATAGTGAGCCGGTTCTTTAACAAAATCAATAAGAAACTTGAGAGCTCCGTGTTCACCGGCACGTAAAATGGCTAAAGCCGGAATAATGGTCATGAAAATGCCAGCAAAAAGATAAGCCACTTCCTTTATCGGAAACCAGGTAAAGCCATTGGCTTCGCGTATTTCCCGAGAGGTAAACTTTAAGGATAAATAACCCATTATTATTAAAATCAAGTCACGAACTAAACTTTGCAATTGGGTATGAACTCCCAGAACCGTTATGTCACCAAGGTGAACCAGCCCGCTAAATAAAACCCCACCAAGAATACCAGCGAGAAAAATGAAATTATAACTCCCTCTTATTCGAATGGGTTGTACCTTAAGTTCCGGATTGTTCGGAGGTCCAGGGTTAGCCGCAACTTCGACCGCCGGTTCTTCTCTCTCCTTTAATTTTTGTGTCGACTCTTCCTTTTTTTGCTTTTTATAATAAATCATATCTATTACAAAATATAACCCAAGCAGTAGAATGACTACAATTCCCATGGGTTTTATCAAGTTTAAAGTCCAGAAGAAAGGCACATGATGAAGAAAGCCCAAAAATAATGGTGGATCACCCAGGGGGGTCAAGGAACCACCGATGTTAGCTATCAGAAAAATAAAGAAAACCACCGTGTGCACTTTATATTTTCGAAATGCATTGGCTCGTAAAACGGGCCGAATCATGACCATGGCAGCTCCCGTGGTACCAATCCAGGAAGCCGCAGCCGTACCAATCAATAGCATCAGTACATTTACAAAAGGGGTACCAACCAGAGTACCTTCTACAAAAATTCCTCCGGCAACGGTAAACAGGGACCAGAGAAGAATAATAAAAGGGATGTAGTCAATTATATAAATATGCAATATCTCGTGTAAGGCTTTGCCATGATATACAAATAAAAACGGAATGGCAAAAACAAGAGCCCAAAAGGCGGAAACTTTACCAAAATGATGATGCCAGAATTCTCCAGCAAATAGTGGAAATAAAGCAATGGAAAGGAGAATTCCAATGAAAGGAATGACCGTCCATAGGGGCAGAATAGAACCTAAGTCTAAACCCTCTCCCTGTTCCTCACTCAAAGTCTTCCCATAACCAAGAACAACAAATAAAGGAAGCGTTAAAAGTAAAAGAACAGCGAGAACCGCAACTAAACTGAATTTTCGCATCAAACCTATCCACAATCAATGGTCAATAAATAGTGGTACTTGAGCTTTTTCTAAAAGAACCTTCGTTGTATCTCCAAATAGAAAGCGGGTTAATTTATCGCGACTATGGGCACCCATCACAATTAAATTAAAGTCTTTCTCTTTGCGAAAATTAAGAATTATTTTTTCAGGCTTTCCATATTTATGAACTTTATCAAATTTAACATCATAAGTTTCTAACAAATGTGCCATACGGTCCAATAATATATCGGCTTCTTTTTTGTTTTCACTTATATTCAGCAAAGTTATCTTCTTATCATTCCAAATATTTAACTGTAAAAAAGAATGAATAGCTCGGGCTGAAGGCCATGACCCATCATAGGTGATTAAAATTCTTTCAATCGGTTTAAATGTTTCAGGTACAGCGATAGTAGGTTCAGCCGCCTTTCCTATAAATCCTTCAAGAGTATCATCGTCTTCTTTAGCACCATATTTAAAAAAATTTTTAAGGCCCATTACAGTAAAATCGTGATATTTTGCCTCATCACTGATTACTTCAACAGGAGTGCCTTCTCGAACGATCAAGTGGCAGGGAACATTTTCTTTCTTAGACAATTTTTCAAAGGAATCGACTAAATTTTTAGCGCGGGTCTCTTCTTCGGTCAAAATTTTTTCTTCGCGTTTTAAAGCATAATACATGCCTCCTAAGGGAACAGGACCCAGCGATTTTTCAATATCAGGTTTATCGATGATGGCCAGAAAACTAATGCATGCCTTTTGTCTTTTAGCAATTTCAAGAGCTAAATTTGCGGCCGCTTTTGAATATTGCGATTCATCTACTGGTACAAGAATGTTTTTAATCATCGCTCTACTCTTATTTTCACAGTCTCAAATAAACCGAGAAATAGTATAACATTCTTGGAATAAAAGTCAAGGAAAAATTAATTTAAAATTTTAAATTTAAGTGATTATTCAGGCGTAATATAAGCTGCTGTAATTCCACCATCCACGGTAAAAATAGCGCCGTTCACATAGGAAGATTCATCGCTTGCCAGAAACAAAGCGGCCCGGGCGATTTCTCCGGCTTCAGCAAATCGACCCATAGGAATGTGAACAAGCCTCCTTCGCCGTCGCTCAGGATCGGCCAGTAATTCTTCCAGCAGGGGCGTCTGTACAGGACCGGGACACAGGGCATTGGCACGAATGTTTTTGCGGGCAAATTCTACGGCAATTTCCCTGGTTAGGGCTAAAACACCGCCTTTGCTGGCCGTGTAAGCGATTTGCGAAACAGCCGCGCCCATTAAAGCCACAAATGAAGCGGTGTTAATGATGGAGCCTCCACCAGCTCGTAGAAGAGCCGGGATTCCATATTTGCAGCCCAGAAATACGCCCTTGAGATTGACCTGGATAACCTGATCCCAGACTTCCTCGGGGGTTTCCAGAACCGAGCCGTCATCAGGATGAAAGATCCCGGCATTGTTGAAAAGAATGTTGAGTTGCCTGTAGGTTTTTTCTGCAAATTGGATCATCCCTTTTACCTGATCCGCACGAGAAACATCGGCCTGAAAAGCCACCGCCTCGCCACCATCGGATTGGATCAATTGCACGGTCTCCCGTGCAGATTCGCCATTTACATCTACCACCACCACCCTGGCTCCTTCGGCAGCAAAGAGTCGAGC
>CAZMEG010000310.1:0-4923 GCA_964565205.1 uncultured Cytophagia bacterium | reverse complement strand
GAAAAAAGATTAGCGCAAAGCATAGAAAGTGCTCTGCATAGTTTTTATCCGGCTCATAAAAAAGAAATCATTTATGTTGATTGTAATTCAACAGATCGTTCTTTGCAAATTGCAAAAAAATATCCCATTAAAATTGTATCTACCGAAAATGAAACATTACCGCCAGGTGCAGCACGAAATGTGGGGGCACGGATATCTCAAGGAGAAGTGTTACATTTTTTAGATGGTGATATGATCTTAGAACAGGACTGGATTTTAAAAGCGATAAAGGCATTTCGAAATGATCAGCAAATTGCCTGTGTATTTGGAAAATTGCAGGAAATGGATCCTGAGAAGAATGTATTCAATAAGCTTTTGAATCTTCATTTTGCCCTTCAACCAGCAGGTGAGTACCCGTCACCCGCTGGTGGCGGCACCTATCGACGGGAAGCTTTTGACCAGGCAGGTGGATTCGATGAAAATCTGCACTCAGGGGAAGAAATCGACATGGGATATCGATTACGTCGTCTCGGCTATCGTATTGTATGCCTGGATACTTGCATGGCTTTACACGATGCCGATTTTCACGGCTTTAAACATTTCTGGAACAGAGCATTTCGAGATGGAAAAGCCGAAACACTTATTTTGAGGCGTTGCCGGAACTTAAAAGAAATACTTTCCCGTGATTATATCCTTAAAACAGATGCACAACTTTTTCTGGCAACTGGTTTTACTGCCGCCGCGATTGCATTTAAAGCTTTTCAAATTTTACCCGTGTTAATTTTTTTACCCGTTACACTCATTTTAAGAAAAAGTATTCAATATAATAAACATATTAGTAACTGGAAGTTAAGTGTGTTGAGCGCTTTTTTTCTATATTTCAACAAACTTCCCATGTTCCTGGGACATATTTATCAAACTTTAAGCAAAAGGTAAAAGGCGAAAATGACCGGAATTTTTGGAATTATATTCTCAGAGACAGAAAATCAGGTTTTAGTGCGGACCTGGCTGGAAAATATGCAATCAAGGATGCTTGAAGAAACTGATCAAATTGCGGAAATCCAAATTGACAAAAACTTTGGCTTGGGTATCGTTAAGAATCCAACTTTTATTTCTCAACAACAACCACGACTGTTTACAAACCCCCTGGGATTTGGTGCTATTGAAGGACAAATTTACGATGCAGGTGGATTATTTTCTATAAAAACTACAAATAAATTTGAACGACTTTTTTCTAACGATGGATCGAAAGTGGGGAAGTATATCGCTGATTTAAATGGCGGATTTAATGGGGTTATTTATAAAAGAAATAATAAAGAATTAATAATTTTCAATGATCGGTTGGGCTACCGACCCTTTTATTTTAGCAACTTTGGCTTCGGAGTAGCTTTTTCATCTGAATTGAAACCATTATTAAATTTACCTTTTGTGGATATTTCCTGGAATGAAAAAACCATTCTCGAGTTTTTTCTGTTTGGATTTGCCTTAAATGATAAAACCTGGATTAAAAATATTAGAAGATTACCACCGGCTACGATTTTACAATATAATCATGGTAACCTTTCTCTAACAAAATACTGGAAACCGAATTTTCAGGAAGAAACAGATGGCAATATAAATGATCTGGTAGACCAATTTATTCAAATTTTTGAATCGTCTTTTGATTACCATGTAAAACCAACGGAGTCCCCCGGATGCTTGTTGAGTGGCGGGTTGGATTCACGATTAATAGCAGCGATTTTAAATAAAAACGAGGCGTTAGGGAATCTATTCACTTTATCCGATGGAAATTCCCTTGAAGAATTATATGCTGAAAAAGTTGCCAGCAGCTTAGACACTACTTTGAATAAAATACATGTTCACCCGCAAGACTTTATCAATAACATCGAAGATGCAATTCGAATAAACGAAGGGCAGGTGAGTGTATTTCATCTCACCATGGCATTAATAAAAGACTCCATCGCAAAAAGAGTTTCGGCGATTTACGATGGTATTAACCTGCTGGACAGCTTTTATGGATATTCGGAATCGTTTTTGCCTGAATTCCTTTTTGTAAAAAAGAATTCGCTCCCTGCTAAATTTTTCTTCCGGATTTTTAATTTACCGCAAAAAAAGGAACTAAACCAAAGCATCCAATTTTTGGACAGTGTTTTACAGGCGAATTATCAATCCCGCTTAAAACAACATTTGAAAAATGGTGTATTATATTCTGATTTTGTTTATAACCGGCAATTTGCCAATATATGGAGACAACTGAATTATCTTGATTGCCATTATCGTCAACGTCGATTTACCTCTAATGGACCCCTGTTTTTAAGACACTGGGTCGATGTACAAATGCCATATCTTAACTATCCTTTAATTGATTTTGCTTTAAAACTTCCGGTTAAATTGAGAAGCCACAATAAACCACTTTTAAGAAAGGCACTAAAACGAATAAACCCAAGGCTTGCTGAGATACCCCTGTCTCCAGATGAACTGCCAGCTAAATATACAGGGGTTTACCGGGATTTTCTACGGTTTATAAAAAAAGTTTCCAGAAAGATACGGCCAGGGCAACAACCTCCCTTGCACTGGGGGGCTATTGATTTCGACCGCTGGCTTCATGAAAGCAGGGAATTGCAAATATACGTAACCGAAAGAATCCTTGATGATTTTGGTCCACTCTCTAATTATTTTAACAAATCGGAAATTAATCGAGTGTTAGAGCAACAATTTCAGGGTGTACAAAATAATTCAGAATTTATCGGCAATTTATTAACTTTCGTAATCTGGAATCAACAAATCCGTGAGGCAAGAACCAACCATGCACAAAATAACGTTGCTTAACAAAAATTATCATATTGCTTACATTACAACTTTTTTCCCCCTTCGCTCTCAAACTTTTGTCTATAGAGAAGTTATCGAGTTGCGAAAAAAAGGATTACAAGTAAGCTGTTTTTCAATTAAAAAGCCCGGACATGTTCCTCAGGAAGTAAAATGGTTGAGTCAAGAAACTATCTATTTATGGCCCATCCATTTATTAAAATTTATGAAAGCTCATCTTAATTTTTTGCTTAAAAATCCTGCAAATTATTTGAAAATTTTTAAAAACCAGCTTATGAGAAAAAAAGATCAAACGTATGGTCTCAGGCGTGGTGTAATTCATTTTTTTGAAGGCGTGTATTTTGCTTATTTGTGTGTACAAAAAAAGGTTAAGCATATTCATGCTCATTTTGCCCATGGACCCGCCAGTGTCGCTTTAATTGCCAGCAAAATTAGCGGCATACCTTATAGCTTCACAGCCCATGCCAACGATATATTCGTATATAAATGGGACTTAAAAGAAAAAATCCACTCGGCTAAATTTGTAGTGACCATTTCTAAGTTTAATAAAAATTACCTCTCAGGGCTGGCAAATCATGAGGATCAAAAGAAAATCTATGTTATTCCCTGTGGGGTGGATCCTGCGCAATATTCCAGGGAAGAACTTTCTGCGGATGGAGGGGTAACCATTTTAACGGTGGCTCGTCTGGTAGAGAAAAAGGGGATACGCTATTTAATCAAAGCCTGTGATTATTTAAAAAAGTGGGGGATCTCTTTCAGGTGTAAAATTATTGGCGAAGGAGATCAAAGTAAAGAATTGCAAGCTCTTGTTAAGCGGTTAGGATTGGAACAGCACGTCTTTTTTCTCGGGGCTCTGGAGTCAGAGGAAGTGAGGTCACAATTGAAGGAAGCGGACATATTTGTCCTGCCTTCAATTCGGGGTAAGGATGGAGATCAGGATGGTATCCCCGTGAGTCTGATGGAAGCCATGGCTACGGGGATACCCTGTGTTTCTACCTATGTTTCTGGAATACCGGAACTCATTCAGAATTTCAAAAATGGTCGCCTGGTTCCACCTGGCAAACCTGGCAAATTAGCAAAAGTATTAGCTGAACTAATTTTAAATCCTGATCTTAGAAGAGTTTTAGGAAATGCAGCCAGAGAAACCATCACCAGCAAATTTAATCTCGCAATAAATACTGCAAAGTTGTTCGAGGTATTTAAAAATAAAACCAATTGCCATGTCGGAATGGAATCAAAGAATTTGCAATCAAAAAAGAAATCTATAAAATCTGTGTCCAGACCACGAGTTAAAATTATCTCCCTGGATGTGGATAATGTCACAGAAAGCGAAACCATTGAAGCTATTGAAAAAATTATTAAAGCTCGCACGCCAAAATATATTTGTACGGCGAATGTGGATCATATTATTAAGTGCAAAACAGATGCTGAATTTGCACACATCTACAAAAATGCTGCTCTTTCAGTTCCGGATGGGGTGCCGCTGCTCTGGGCTTCCAGAATGCTGAAAAAACCCCTGAAAGAACGGGTCAATGGCACTAATTTATTTATAAAATTGTGTGAAGTTTCCGCCCGTAAAAATTACACCGTATTTTTCCTGGGTGGACCCCCAGGTGTGGCAGAAAAGGCTTCCAAAAAATTAAAAGCTAAATTCCCCGGTTTGAACGTTACCGGTTGTTACGCCCCTCCTCCTGGATTTGAAAAAGATGTTTCTGAAAATGAAAAGATTTTAGATATGATTAACAAATCCCGGCCTGATATTCTCTTTGTGGGTCTGGGGGCGCCAAAACAGGAGAAGTGGATTTCTCGAAATTTATCCAGATTAAAAGTGCCGGTAAGCATCGGTATTGGAGCTTCTTTTGAGTATGTAGCCGGTAAAACCAGACGTGCTCCTTGCTGGATGCAAAGGGCAGGTCTGGAGTGGTTTTACCGGGTCATTGAGAATCCCAAACGTTACTGGAAGCGCTATTTTATTGATGATATGAAATTTTTCCCATTATTAATTAAACAAATTTTATTGGGTGGTGTATAAAAGCAAAACAGGTTAAATTTCGAGTGGTTGGGATTTAGTTAATTGGTATTTGATTCACATGGATTTTTGGAGTACTGGATTAATGG
>CAZMEG010000309.1:0-4924 GCA_964565205.1 uncultured Cytophagia bacterium | reverse complement strand
CTTTTCGATAAAGTTTATGAATAATGCAAGTTAAACAATTTTTTTAAAAAAACAGAATAGCAGGGAGGTGATGCTGGTGGGTATGAACTACCGTAATAAAAATCCACCCATTACAAATAATATGATAATTTTAACCTCGGCGCTGTTTGCTTCGGTTTATATTCCAGCCAGTGAAAACGTTAGCATTGTTGGCGAGTTGCCGCTGGCTCATTTTGGTTCCGATGTGGGAAACGTCTCCGAAACCAGCCTGGGCAATTCCTATCTGGGCTTGGAAATCCGGTTCAAGGACTCGCCGGTCTATGCCGAGATTGGCCTTCGTGCGCCTTTAGCGCCGGGCGAAGATGACGAAAATGCGAGTGCAGCTATTACAGGGTTTTTAAATGATTTTTCTGATCGTCTGGAGGCTTTTATTTTACCAGTAACCGCCATTCTCAATTATCGCTACAATAGCCCGAAAGGATTTGTCCTGCGGCTACGCGGTGGACCTTCGATATTGGTAGCCACTGGAGAACGAGATAAATCTGAAGTGGGGCTCAATTACGGCGTGCAGGCCTGGTATGCAGGTAAGCAGGTGCGTGTGGGTGGCGGCCTAACCGGTCGAGCCATTCTCACCGAAGAAGGCAATTTTGGTGAAAGGAGCGTGCACCAATTCGGAGTCAATGCCGATCTGCTCTTGAGTCAGGTACGGCCCGGCGTCTATTTCCGGCTGCCCCTGGACAAAGACTGGAGCGATTTTGTGAATTTCGTGTTCGGGCTGAAGTTTGATGTGCGATTGAAGTGAAGTTGCGGCAACTTCTGGTACATGCTTAACTCCACGGGGGATTGCAGGAGGCGCTAGACCCTCAAGGTCTTTGAGACCTTGAGGGTTTTTCAAACGGACTTATTCAAGAGCATCGAATTAAAGTCTCTCTCTCATGAGCCAAGAGAGGGGGATTTAGGGAGTGAGTTTAAAGGACGTACCATTAGCATCAATAATTCCTGAATATTGTGAAATCCAAGTAATCTAAAAGGAGATAAAGTCATGAGATGTTTCTATGTTTTCCAGATCGTGGCGTTACTGTTGATTGGCTCATCCACGTGGGCACAATCGCAGAACCAGAGGAATATAAGAGAAAGCGCTGGCTGGCTCCTAATGTTGGAGACAGGACGTTATGACATTCACAACAGGGCTACCGGTCCGTACCTTGGATTCAGAATGGAACGTCGATTCGGTAGCACACCTTTGGCTTTTGACCTTGGCTTAACGCTGGGTTTGACAGAAGATAATTTCATGGCGCTGGAGCCGGGTCTGGTCCTGCGCATTCCGCTTCATCCAGGCTTTCTTCTGGTTGGCGGTGTTGGTGCGGGAGTGATGCGTGAGGAGCAAGCCGGGTCTCCGTCCATTCCATATTTTTTTCGGGCAGGCGTCGAAATTGGTATCTCCAATCGAATGGGCTTATTATTATCTATCCGGCGGGGTTCCCATGGAAACATGGGTGATCCGGGCACATTTTCGGGGCCACATACCCTAAGCGGAGGTTTGGTTTACAAGTTTTAAATGAAGTGAATGACCAACAAAGCGGAGGTGCCCAATGCTACATCAAATTTCATTAAATGGGTTCATGATTCTGGTTAGTCTTTGCTTGTGGCTTTATCTAGGTTGTAGTTCCACCCATGTATTACGTTCTGTTGAAGACACACAGTTGGTGCAGGAAATCTATAATAAATCGGAGAATCGCAGGGCGGAAATTTATCTAAAAGACGGCAAGGCATTCAAAGCCTGGAAGGTACAGGTTAAAGCCGACTCCACTACCTGGCTTGTGGAGCCTTACTACCGGAAACAAACTCTGGCCACAAGCGCTGTCCGCGAGGTCCGTATTGTCGATCGTGGCAAAGGAGCACTTTTAGGCCTGGCAATAGGTGCGGTACCTGGATTCTTATTATCCATTCTAGCGCAAAACTGTGGTGAATGTGAAGGCAGTATGAATGTGGGTTTTTCTATGCTTTTTGCCGGAGCAACGGGTGCCATCGGGCTGATCACCGGATCCGTAATCGGTAGCAAAGACATTTATGAATTTTCAAAGCTACCAGTTAAAACAGGAGATAGATCGCGGTCGGATTCCCTTTGATGATATGTCTACTATAGAGTAGAGCTTAAGAGCTCCCTGCCGCAAGTTAGTGCCTTTTAGTCCTAGGTAAGGACGCCTTCGGATTAGTGTTTTGAATTTTTGAGAGTCTCATAGGGGTTGACTTTTGGACGAACCAACAGGGAAGCTAAAAAATGAGCTTTTGCTTTTTCAAACACCTCCCCCAACCCCCTTCTCTTTTCAAAAAGAAAGGGGGCTTTATGCAGAGGGATGGTCTCTGTTAGGTGAATTCAAGCACAAAAACTAATCTTTATAAAATTAATGAGTTACAAAGTAGGAGTAAAACAGTGTAAAAGGTGGTTTTGTAAGTTAAATATTATTAATAAATTCTGAGTATTTTGAAACCCTATATTCTTACAAGAAAGGAGGGAATACTTATGCAGAATCTATTCACTTCTTTCAGGTTAAATTCATTAAAAAAGACTAAGAACATAGTTAGCGTACTACTGCTTGGTTTACTGGTTTTTATGAATGTCAGTTGTGGAGGGGACGCTACCAATCCGATGGTGAATCTCAATGATCCATCCACCTTGCCGGGTAGTTACAAGCTTGTTGCCATAACGGATAAAACGGGCGAAGATTTACCCGAAGGTTTCACCATTCAGGCAGATCAACCTATTACAGTAACTGTGGAGGGTGTCACCCTCACTATTACCGTCTCGGGAACTCTAACCCTGACAGAAAATCGTTATACGTTCTCCATAACTATAAAGATCAGTATCCCAGATTTTCCGGAACAAACCGAGACAGAGACCGATACCGGCACCTATTCACTAAACGGCTCAACCATAACCTTTGAGAGCGAAGATCCAGAAAATGGTAAGATGACCTTTAACATCTCTGCCCAGGGTAGGCAAATAACCCTTGAAAATGATGAGGGAAAATTAGTTTTCGAAAAACAATAGTTTGAACAATATTTATGTTTATCAAACAGCCATTACGTACTCTGTTTAAAATATTCGTTCAAAAAGTACCTGTGGAAGCTCAGTTAATTGTTACCCGGCAATGTAATTTAAGTTGCGGGTATTGTTGTGAATATGACAATTATTCACCGCCTATTCCGGTTTCGGTGCTTAAAAAACGAATCGATGTCTTGCACCGACTTGGCGTAATCAATATTGCATTGTTGGGTGGAGAACCGCTTTTGCATCCTCAGATTGCTGAACTGGTCGCTTATGCTAATCGAAAAGCTCAGGTTTCTATTACCACCAATGGCTTTTTGCTTTCCGATAGGCTCATAGAAAAGTTAAATAAGGCTGGATTATCCAACATGCAGATCAGCGTTGATTCCCTTTACCCGGATCCTGATTTGTATATTCAAAAGTCCTTGAAAAGCCTTTCACCAAAATTAAATCGATTGCTCGAAAAAGCTCGATTTGATTTTCATGTGAAAATTGTACTCTGTGAATTCAATAAAGATCAATTGATTGCAACCATTCAAGAGCTGAATAAACTTGGGATTGCAGTATCGGTTAATTTAATTCATAACCATCATGGTTGTATTGATATCCATGGAGAAGAATATATCCGGTTGTGGGATTATTCTTTTCAATGGGCTCCCTTAATAGCCTGGGCGGAATACGACTACGGCAGGCAACTTTTGCAGGGAAAACGACCTGTCTGGCTGTGTCGTGGTGGGGCTCGATTCCTTTACGTGGATGAATTTGGAAATGTACAATACTGTTCTCAACAAATAGGACGATTGAATAAACCAATTACACAATTTACAAAAAAGGATGTGCTGAAAAATCTGAAAACACCAAAAGGTTGTGAGCGGGGCTGTGCGGTATTTTGCGTGTATCGAAGTTCCCTGGTGGATAGTTCTCCAACCACCTGGATGAAAGTTTTTTACCAGTCTCTTGTAGGAAAGAGAATTATTAGATTTTTCTGACCTGCAACTCTATGGCGGTCTGGTGCCAATCAGCCTACCCCAACTCATTGACCACCTGGACACGAGCATTGATTCGTTTTAAGTTGTGTTAAACTCTGAGGGATTTCCCTGGAGGTTAGAGACTATAGGCCAGGACCGGCTTAAGGCAAAAAATGTCGAATTCAGAGCTGGATTTATTCGACAACATTGTCGAAAACTTGATTTTGTTTATAGGCCTTAATGAGTAAATACAAGAATAATTATTTAAAAATAAAATAATTAGAGTCTGCATTAAAAGCAATTTATTTTCCGGATTTCTGGCACAGTTTTGGAATACCATTCGGTCATAGGTGAAAAAGTCAAAAAACCCGGAGGGATGGATTGGTGCCACAACTTCCCTATGGATTGAGGGAGAAGGTGAGATTAAAAGTCATAATTGGAGGAGGGTGACGATGAAAAAATATGCATTTCTTATTATTTTTAATGTATTGCTCATATTAATTACTTCTGCTAAAGCACAAAAGCTTACTTTCCTGGCGCCATTATCCGGTGACAACAGGAGTAGAGCATTTTCTGTATCTAAAAATGGTGATGTTGTTGTCGGGGAATCTTTCCAGTTTATGGGAGCCGAGAATCCCTGTCGCTGGGTCAGTGGCACACCGGAATATCTGGGAACTCTGCCTGGTGGCTACACTCAGGGCGTAGCGGAAGGAGTTTCTGCAGATGGAAAAATTATAGCGGGGAAGGTATGGAATTCCAACCGAGAGCATCTCGCGTTTATCTGGACGGATGGCGCCATGCAAAGCCTGGGAACGCTGGGGGGCGCGGAAAGCATGGCCCACGATATTTCTGCCAGTGGTCAGGTCGTGGTGGGAGGTGCTGAAAACGCTTCCGGAGAAATCCGACCTTTTCGATGGATCAATGGCAA
>CAZMEG010000308.1:0-4926 GCA_964565205.1 uncultured Cytophagia bacterium | reverse complement strand
TAATAATACTATCCCTATACAAAAGAATATGGTAATATTGAATATTTTAAACTTCATTTTTATTTACGAGATGGTAAACAGCCTACTTTATTATCGGGGAAGGCCTGGGCTTTGCTGTAAATTCTGAGCAATCGCATGGAGCAACGAGGTACGATCGCTATTATAAAGATAGAAATGATCTCCAGGGAATAAGCGTAAAACAAAAGTTTTTCTGGTATGTCTTTGCCAGGCAAGAAGGTCTTCTTCAAATATGAGGGTGTCCTTTTGACCTCCAAAAGCTGAAATAGGACAATCCAGTGGCTCCTCATCGTGATATTTGTACTTCTCATAAATGGCAAAATCAGCACGTAACGACGGTAATAATAATTCCACCAGTTCTTCATGTTCAAAAACTTCCTCAGGTGTGGAATTTAATTTTCGCAGTTGATTAATAAATTCGACATCTGGTAAATGACTAATGGGAGGCAGTTTATTTTCAAGAGGAGGAGCCTGGTAACTGGAAACGAATAAATGAAAGGGTTGGATTTTATGTTCTCTTCTTAAATAACGAGCGAACTCAAAACTGATCAGGGCTCCTAAACTGTGCCCAAAAAATGCAAAAGGCATGTCCAAATAAGGGAAAAGTGCTAACGTCAGTGATTTTAGTAGTAATTCCAGGTTATCGATGGGCGGGTCCATCACACGATTTTCTCGACCCGGAAGTTGTACAGGACAAATTTCCACTTCAGCCGGCAATTCTTCTGACCAGAGACGAAAAAATGATGCCCCACCACCGGCATGTGGAAAACAAAATAAGCGGAGTTTAGCTTGAGGTTTTGGTATGCGGAAAGCTATCCAGTTGCTGTTGTTCATTTACATAATTCCCCTTATCGCTTTGTGTTAAGCCATTTTTTTCCAACCAATCAAGAATTAAATTTATAAGTAGCTCTTGATGATAAAAAAGTGTAAACAGATGATCGGTGTGATTAATTACCTCAACTTGAGGCCGTTTATTTAATGGTAACTTATTCACAGTCTGTTCAAATATTTTACGATAATTGTAATAAGCTGAACTATCTGCAGAATATATAAAAATAATCTTTACTCCACGATGAATTAAAGTTTCCAGATTGGTAAGTAATTGTTCTTTTTCCGGGAATTGCAAATTTTCAGTGAGCTGTCTTGTTTGAACTGAAGTATGAAATTTTAAAATACCTTTTAAAAGACCCCATAGTTCACTTTTACCCGTTAGTAATCGCCACCAACTTCGAGGGCTTAATAATGATTTACTATAAGATTTTACAAAATAACCACTGCTTGGAAAAGCAAAGCCTTCTATCAAATTTATTCCCTGCACACGTTCATCCTGCACAGCCACCTGAAAAGCATTACTTCCCCCTGAACAAAAACCCATTAATATAAAATTTTGAATTCCGAAGGAATCATAAAGGTAATCCATCACCTCTTGGGTATCTTTTATAATACCTGTGCTTTCATCAAATTTCTCATGATTATGGGAGATTCGACTATCTCCAATTCCTGACAAATCAAATCTTAACACGGGAAATCCTTGCATGGCAAACTTTCTGGCCATTTTTACATAAATTCGATTAGGACCAACTCGATGCAACAGCCCGGAATTTAAAAATAAGATACCCGGTCGGTCAACTACATTAATATCAGAATTTGGTAAAGTTAGAATGCCTACTAAGGAGCGATCTTTTCCTAATAATAGTGCTTTCTCAATCATAAACTTACCTCGGAAACCCAACTAACAATGGACTGTAATATTTGATTAGGTATAGAAATCGGATTTAATCCTGCTGATTTGATCCATTCTTTGGAGCCAGGAATATGTTTGAAATCTACACGTGGCACAAATTTCTTCAAATGTTGAAAGAATTCCTGGTTGCTGGTTGTTTTTTTGCTTTCTATTATGCACACAGAGTTAGCTAAGGGGCTTTCAACATTCAATAAATTAATGATTTCAAGGTTATGTAGCAGATTCCAGGTTAATGGAAACCCTACGATCTCGGATTCGGTTTGATGGGCAAAATTAGGGTCTGGGAGATTATTTTCAACCCACTCTTCATGTAAAACTTTGAGTTCTTTAATATAATCTTTTCCATAAACAACAGGCTCCCAAAGAACCATACTATCCACATCGTTTCTTTCACTGCCTGCAAGAACTGAAAGAGTAGCGCCTAATCTAAAACCAACCAGGGAAACCCGGCTAACTCCACTGGCATCTTTGAGTTCCTCAATGGCCATCGTGATATCATTAAGCCATTGCGGTATACTCCCTTCTTCACCCTCACCCCAAGAGTCACCACATCCATAGTAATCAAATCTCAGGACATGAAAACCTGCACGGGTAAAAAGGTTAGCTAACTGCCGATAAGCGCGATGCATCCACAGGTATTCCTGTCCTATTGGATAACATAACACAATGCCTACTGAAGAGAGATGATTCGCCTGTGGTAAATAATAAATTCCGAACAGAGGTTTATCGGAGTTGCCAAAGTAAATAGGTTGCACCTAAAACCCGATGGTTTGTTTAATTTGTTTCCACAATCTACTTTTCAATGGACTATTTTTTAACTGCTTCAATTGAGTTTCACACAATGCGGCAAGTTGTCCTAAATTTTTAAACATGATCTCGCGAGGGTTAATACGTAAACCTAATTTTTTCTCAATATGATATAAAACTTTCATCGAAAGGAGCGAATGTCCCCCTAATTCAAAGAAATTATCATGTACGCTAAAGCCATTCATACCCAAAACTTGCTGCCATATCTCGGCAATTAGTTTTTCCATAGGAGTTTCAGGAGGAACTTGTTTCCGTCCGGTTTCGCCTTTCATTCCCTCAGGCACCGGTAATTTCTTTCGATCAATTTTCCCGTTGGCCGTTAATGGGAATGTCTCCATGGTTACAAAAAGAGAAGGTATCATATAATCGGGAAGCTTTTTCCTAAGGTATTTGCGCAACTCACTCACTGTTAATTGTTTATTTGATTTGTATTTAATATAAGCTACCAGGCGCAAATCATTTTCCATAATTTGTTTGGGCACGACCACGGCTTCCTGTATATCAGGGTGTTGTAAGCATACAGTTTCAATTTCACCCAGCTCAATACGAAAACCTCTTATTTTCACTTGATAATCAAGACGACCGCTAAATTCGATTTTTCCATCGGGTAAATACCTGGCTACATCTCCAGTGCGATATAAACGTGCCCCTGGCTTTTTAGAGAAAGGATCTGGTAAAAATTTCTCAGCCGTTAATTCTGGTTTTTTAAGATACCCGCGAGCCAATCCCTCTCCACCAATGTAGAGTTCTCCAAAAGCGCCCAGGGGTGCAGGCTGTAAATTTGAATCAAGAATATGAATTTTCGTATTACCAATAGGAAAACCAATTGGTACAGGGCCATCATTTTTTTCAACTTTTAAAACGGCTGACCAAACTGTGGTTTCTGTGGGGCCATATAAATTCCATAATTCTCCTCCTTTTTCCAGAAGCTCATTCGCCAGAGTACGAGATAAAGCTTCGCCGCCACATAACATCTTTAATGAACCATTCCCTTGCCAACCTGTATCTAAAAGCATACGCCAGGTGGCCGGTGTTGCCTGCATCACTGTGGCCTCCGATTGTTTTAAAAGCTCGATTAACCTTCTTCCATTGCTGGCTTCTTCCTTATCGGCCAGGATCACACGGGCTCCAACAATTAGCGGGAGATAAATTTCCAGTGCAGAGATATCAAAGGATAAAGTGGTCACAGCTAACATAGTATCTTTAGCAGTTAATCCCGGTGTGCGCTGCATGGAGGATAAAAAATTCACCAGCGATGCATGTTGAACAGCCACGCCTTTTGGTTTTCCAGTTGAACCTGATGTATAAATAACGTAAGCTATATTTTGAGGGGTACAGCCACTGTCCGGATTGTCACTATTTTCTTTTGCAATTTGCAGCCAATCACGATCTAAACAAACAACTCGAGCTTGATTTTCAGGAAGTTTTTCAAGAAGATTTTGGTGGGTCAACAAAACTGAAACCCCTGCATCCTTTATCATGTAGGCAATTCTTTCATCCGGAAAGGAAGGATCTAAAGGCACATAAGCTCCACCAGATTTTAACACGCCTAAAAGACTTACAACCATATCAATTGATCGGTCCAAATAAATGCCTACAAGCACCTCAGGTCCCACTTTTAATTTCTTAAGATAATGAGCCAGTTGATTAGATCTGTTATTGAGAACGCTATACGTAATATGTTGATCTTTAAATTCTATTGCAATAGAATCTGGGGTTTGTTCTACCTGAGTCTCAAAGATATGATGGATACAATATTCCTTCGGGTAATCCAGGTCCGTACTATTCCATTTTGATAATTTTTGTTGTTCTTCTTCCGTTAAAATATTGATTTCTGAAATAGGCCGATGAATATCTTTTACTACTTCCTTTAAGAGACATAAATACTGTTCAGACATGCGTTTTATAGTTGAGAGCTCAAAAAGATCCGTATTATACTCAAATGTGACCACTAAGTCCTTTTCCCTTTCCAGAACATATAAAGTCAAATCATATTTTGCGGTTTTATTGGACAGAGGTAAAGGTGTACCAATACTTAAAGATTTAGAATCTGAAGACTTGACTTTTGGACTATTAAAAATAAACATTACCTGAAATAACGGGGTTATGCTTAAATCGCGTTCTGGTTGAATCTCTGTGACTAATTTTTCGAAGGGGAGTTCACGATGTTCGTAAGCTTCTAATACAACTTTGCGGACACGGGAAAGCAATTCATGAAAACTGGGATGACCACTAAGATTGGTACGTAGAACCAGAGTATTCACAAAAAATCCAATAAGATTTTCAATTTCAGAACGATCACGGTTAGCGACGGGAGTGCCAACCACAATATCTTCATTACCGGTATAGCGAGCAAG